>JBCBDI010000005.1:0-26814 GCA_038529885.1 Pseudomonadota bacterium | reverse complement strand
CATGATCGATGGCGAGGCCACCCACTCGGTCGTCGGTCTCGAGACCCAATCGGAACTTGGAGCGGGCGGTTTCTTTGAGTCTGACGCCGGCATCCCGCATTCCTTGGCCTGCCACTCAGACAGCGATTGCTTATTCTATGTTCGCAGCGCCGGAACGCTTTCGCTGAGCTGAGGGGGCAGATCCCGCACACTCGGAATTTACTTTGAACTCATCTCGTTTCGCGCCATGTCTTCTGCAGACGAAACGCGCGACGGAGAGCCAGAACCATGTGTGACGACACCACCGAACGAGAACTCGATGAGTATTTAGAGCGCAAACGCCTCACGCGGCGAGGCTTTACCATGGGCGCGGCAACCACTCTGGTTGGATCGAGCGTCTTCCTTCAGGCCTGCGCAAGTCCGATCTATGAAGCCGACAGTCTCACAGAGAGCGATGTCAGCATCCCAACCCCAGACGGGACGATTGATGCGAAATTCTTTCACCCGGCAAGCGGCGCACATGCCGCCGTCATCATCTGGCCTGACATTCACGGCGTTCGTCCGGCCTTCTTCGCGATGGCGCGTGACCTCGCCGCCGCCGGCTATAGCGTCGTCGCGGCCAATCCGTATTATCGCACCCATACAGGCCGCCTCTTCCAAGATGGCCAAACCATTGGTGATCCGGGAGGCCGCGACCTCGTTGGTCCGCATTATCAAGCACTCTCGCCTGCCACGGTCATCACCGATAGCCAGGCCATTGTCTCTTGGCTGGACGCGCAAGACGCCGTCGATACAAGCCGCGGGATTGGTGCGGTGGGCTTCTGCATGACCGGCTCATGGACATTGCGGGCGGCGGCGGCTGTGCCAGACCGGGTAAAAGCGCCCTCCTCCTTCCATGGCGGCGGACTTGTGACGGAGGCCGAGGACAGCCCCCATCGTCTCGCCACACAAATTCGAGGCGGCGTCCTGATCGCGATCGCAGAGAATGATCATGAGCGCCAACCCGAGGCGCAGGGTGAACTCATTGCCGCGTTTGAGGCCGCCAGCGTCCCGGCAGAGATCGAAGTCTATGCCGACGCCATGCATGGTTGGGTGCCGACGGACTCACGCGCGCACAATCCCCAACAGTCAGAGCGCGCTTGGGGCCGTATGCTCGCTTTGTTCGACCGCGAGCTTTAGCTAGCTTCCTACCAAGGCGCTTTGATGCGATAGAGCACGCGGTCGGCTTCACCGCTGACAAACAGGTTGCCGTCGGCATCCATGGCGACGCCATTGAAGATTTGAGACGGCGGCAAGCCAGGATTACCGGGGGACCCGGCTGGAAACTCGGCGATCACGCGGCGATTGCCGTCTGGATCGATTGCGACAACGCGGCTCGCTTCTGCCTCAACCACAACCAGCCCATTCTCCGTAACGAGAAACCCTTCAGGCGCTTCCAGTCCATCGGCGACAATCTCGGGCGTCTCTAGCGCTGCGCCATCGCGGGCGACCAATAGGATCTGCCCCAACTCTCGGTCACTCACATAAAGCGCATCGCCGCCCACGAAGAGCCCGCTTGGAGCGGGTAGCTCGTCCGCGAGTTCGACCGGGTCAGCGTCTCCATAAAGTGTCACGCTTCCTTTGAGATGCTCGGAGATTGCGAGACCGCCCGCATAGCGCACAGCCGCGACAGGGCCTGCGAGGTTCGGATAATGCGCCAAACGCTGCTCCGCGGCGGGGTCCCAAATGCGCGCATCGCCATCGAACCAAGAGGTCAGGATCAACACCTCACCATCCGCAGAAAGGTTCAACGAACCGCCTTGCTCGCCCATGCCGACAATATTTCTTTGCGTGGCAATCTCTTCGCCTGTCTCACGGTCGAAGCCGCGCAAGGCGTGTACGTCAGCGACCCAGACTGTATCGCCAATCAGCGCCAGCCCACCAGGGTGGGACAGGCCGCCCGGCTGCAGAGTTGTAATCGTATCGTCCGGGTTCACGCGCTTGATAAAGCCGTCAGTATAGCTTGAGACAAATGCCGTATCGGCGGCATCAAAGGCGAAATTATCGAGGCCGGTTTCAAGCGTCGCGACGACTTCATTCTCGCCATCGACAACGCGGATCAATTCGCCCGTCCCAGTATCGAGGACATGCAACACGCCTTGGCTGTCAAACTTGATCGCGGCCGGGGTTTGGAACCCAGTGGCCTCGGTCCGGCGCTCGCCAGTATCGACATCAAAGCTGACCACTTCGCCCATGAACCATCGCGGTCCGTAGAGGCGATCATCGGGGCCCCAATCCATGCCGTTTAGGCCGCAGCCTGGACCAAGATCATCGGCGATCAAGCGCGCGGGCGTCTCGCCGGTCGGGTCCAGTTCGTAGAGATTGGTGCCTAAGAAACACTGGGACACAAACAAGCGGTCATCATTGGAAAACGTAATCGGGTTCGGACCAGGGGGTAGCTGCGCCGCGACCACGCGCTCACCGTCCGCATTGTACCCGGCAACCTGGCCGGTCAGGATGGAGGTCCAGAAGAAGGATCCGTCAGACGCGAAAGCGACATCATCCGGGCCAATCACACCATCTGCGGCGGTATAGCGTTTGATTACTTCACCCGAGTTTGGATCAATCACGGTCAGGTCCGAGCCGATGACCGAAGTAATATAGAGCAAGCCGTCTGGCCCGAAATGGATCCCATTCGTACCTGCAAAATTCGCGCCCGTGGCGATCGTTTCTAGCTCAGCCGGCTTGATATCTGCCTCTTGCTCAGCAGGCGCCTCTGCGACTTCGAAGCTGCACGCAGCAAGAACAAGGCTGGTCGATACAATCGAGAACGCGGTACGCATCATAGGGTTTCCTCTCCGGTACTCAGTGCCATTCTACGGGCATGGGTCTTTTCTGCTTTGAGTGCAGACCTGACCCACGCCTACCAGATCTCACCGGAGGGGCAAGGCAGATGCAGGGGGAGATCGCGCAAGCCTTCGCTCGCGCGCCTATTTCATCACTCACGTCGAATTAGTCAGCTTTTGGGGGGAACCAGGTCAACGACGAGTGATGCAGCGATATGAGCACGCGTCCATTTACCTTGTGATAGGCAAAAGTGTAATCGGCGCGTGTTGCGTTTCCGTCGCCATCGACAAAGGTGTAATGCCCCATATCCTTATAGCCGAGCCCACCTGCTTTCAGGATTGGCCCAACCGCGCTTTGAAACTCAACGCTTTTCCAGCCGTTTTTCAAGAAGCCATGATCGTGAGGATAGTCGGGATTTCCACCAATGAAGTAGGATTTGGCGCCTGCTCGGTCTAAACGGATCACATCCGCCAAAGTCGGCTTAAACAGGAGCGGCTCATCAGGCCCGCCAAAATCATAGAGCTCGAGCAATTCTTCAACATTTTGCTCGGTGACATGTTTCGCCCAGGCGCGTTGCGCAGCAATCACCTCGGATTTGGTCATAGGTTCGTACGTCGTGATGGCTCCATCCTCCCTCTGATTGGTCGCCCATATGGTGCGACCGTCCGCCATGAGCCCTGCCCTGGCATTGTCCGTGAAAAGTCTCAATGGCGCAAATGCACCGATTTTGAAAGTCTCGCCTACCGCTTGGGCAGAGATGGACCCAGTGCCAAGTTTCCACAATAAGACAATCGAAGCCGTTTCGAACGACCGAGACGGGACAACACGCTGCGAGGAAACCCATAAATGACTGCCAATGTTGATGTATTCTGGTCGTTCCGGAGCCCCTACTCTTACATCGTCACGCCAGACTTGTTGCGGCTGCGCGAAGACTTTGACGTGAGCGTGAGCTTTCGGCCGGTGCTTCCGATTGCCGTGCGTTCAAAGAGCACGCTGTTCGCCAGCGATCGCAAGCCCGCGCAATATATCATCATGGATTCCTTCCGCCGCGCGGAATTCCTCGGCATGAAGATCGCATTCCCCTCGCCAGACCCGGTCGCACAAAACCTTGAAACCTTTGAAGTCGCCGAAGAGCAGCCGCGGATATTCCGTCTCACAGGTCTTGGAGTTGAGGCCGAACGCCGCGGAAAAGGCATTGAGCTCGCTTATCATGTGTCGCACCTCATTTGGGGCGAGGAGCCAGGCTGGGATCAAGGCGACCGTCTCGCAAATGCTGTCGCCAAAGCCGACCTGGATCTCGCTGAGATGGAAGCCAGCATCGCCGAGTATGACCCCATGGAAACGGTTGAAGAAAACCATGCCGCGCTCGAAGCGGCTGGGCATTGGGGCGTCCCCACCATGGTCTATGAAGGCGAACCATTCTTCGGCCAGGACCGGATCGACACGCTGCGCTGGCGGCTGGAGAATGCCGGATTGAAGCGCGGCTAAATTTGGCCCCGTCGGACCGGTCAAATATATTGACATTCGAATTGCCATAATTACTGTTCGGGCGTGGAGGAACATTCATGTCAGAACAAAAGCGCTTGGAGTTCACTGGAGCGCCGGGCTCGCCCTATACGCGCAAAATGTTGAGCATCCTGCGATATCGCCGCCTGCCCTATTCGGTATTCTGGGGAAACGGAAACATACCCGCCGGATATCCTGAACCCAAAGTCCGACTGCTTCCGACATTCTTCTTTCCGGACGGCGAGGACGGCGCGCTGGTGCCGGTCACAGATTCAACACCCATCATTCGCCGATTAGAAAAAGAATATGCGGGGCGTTCGGTTATTCCAACCGATCCAAGCCTTCGCTTTCTCAATGACCTGATCGAGGAATATGCTGATGAATGGCTGACCAAAGCCATGTTCCACTTCCGCTGGGCGCATGAGGCAGACTGGAAAAATGCAGCGCCATTGCTGGTCTATTGGGGCATGAACACCGCCCCGAAAGCTGCCGCTGAAGAGTTTGCGGCGAATTTTGCCAAACGACAAATCGATCGGCTCTATGTTGTCGGGTCGAACGACGTCACAGCAGAGACGATTGAGAGCTCTTATGCCCGGTTCATAGACATTCTCGATCAGCTGATTGCGCGCAAAGGATTTGTCCTCGGCGCACGACCATCTGCGGCCGATTTCGCGCTGTTTGGTCAGCTCACACAACTGACTATTGTCGAACCAACCTCTGCGGCCATCACGCGAGACATCTCCCAACGCGTGCGCGCATGGGTGGATTTGATGGATGACCTCTCGGGTCTATCGCCAGACGACGCAGACTGGTTTTCCGCTGAAGAGGCAAGTGAAGCCCTCGGACCATTGCTCGCAGAGATTGGCCGCACTTACGCGCCGGCCATGGTCGCCAATGCCAAAGCGGTGATGGCCGGCGAGACCGATTTCGAAACCGAGATTGACGGTCGCGCCTGGACCCAACCCACATTTAAGTATCAAGCAAAATGCCTGAACTGGCTCCGCGAAGATCATGCCGCCCTGTCCGACAATGAACGCGGCGCGGTTGATGCCATGTTGCACGGATCTGGGTGCGAGCAATTGTTCGCTTAGGAGGGCGCGTCATGTGGAAGAAACTTATTCTTGGCCTTTTCATTGCCCTGCTCGCCGCTGCGCTTCTAGGCTGGCTTAACCGCGTCTCGATCTTGACCCACCTGGTGCTCAATCGCGCCAAGGCAAACCATGTTATCGTTGGCCCCCATCAACCGGTGACCTGGCAACAAGGTCCAGCAGAGGCAAGCGTGCCGCTCTCAGAACGCCCGCCCAATATCGTCTTCATCCTACTAGACGATTTTGGCTATAATGATCTCTCCACCTTTGGCGGCGGTGTTGCTGATGGCCTGGTGCCGACCCCAAACATTGATCGCTTGGCCGCCGATGGCGCGATTTATAGCCAAGCCTATGCAGGCACCGGCACGTGCGCGCCGTCACGCGCTATGTTGATGACGGGGCGCTATCCCACCCGAACCGGCTTCGAATTCACGCCCACACCAAACGGTATGAGCCGGGTCATCGCCACCATCGCCAATGGCCGGGATCGCTCGCCTTTACCCGATATCGCACTCAACCCCGCGACCCGCGAGGACGCGCTCCCTTATGAAGATCAAGGGCTGCCTGGGTCAGAGATCACGATTGCGGAACTGCTCCAAGAGCAGGACTATCACACCGTCCATATCGGCAAATGGCACCTCGGTCGCCGCAAAGACTTCGCGCCCAACGCACAAGGCTTTGATGAAAGCCTGCTCATGCAGAGCGGCCTCTTCCTCGCTGAAGACGATCCAAACGTGGTCAATGCGAAACTCGAACAGGATCCGATTGACCGGTTCCTCTGGGCGGCCATGCAATATGCCGCGTCGTTCAATGGCGGCGAGCCGTTTGAACCAGGTGGCTATCTCACAGATTGGTGGACCGATGAAAGTCTGCGCGTCATTGAAGCCAATAAGAACCGGCCCTTTTTTCTCTATCTTGCGCATTGGGCCCCGCACACGCCCTTGCAAGCGACGAAAGAAGATTATGAAGCGGTGGGCGATATTGAGCCGCATCGACTGCGCGTCTATGCCGCCATGATCCACGCCCTAGATCGCAGCGTCGGGCGGGTGATGGATAAGCTTGAAGCCGAAGGTCTCGCGGAGAATACAATCATTGTGCTCAGCAGCGATAATGGCGGGGCGGGTTATGTCGACTTGCCGAACATCAACGCCCCTTATCGCGGATGGAAGATTACCCTGTTCGAAGGCGGAATCCGTGTGCCGATGTTCGTAAAATGGCCAGCGCGGATCTCGCCTGGGACAGTCGTAGATACACCCGTCGCTCATATCGACCTTTTACCCACGCTCGCCGCGGCGGCGGGTGCCCCCTTGCCGACAGATCGCGTCATTGATGGCCGCAATATTTTGCCCGCAGCGACGGGTGAAGGCGAGATTGAACGTCCAAATGATGCCCTCTTCTGGTCGTCCGGCACGTATCGCGTCGTTCGCGCTGGCCGTTGGAAATTGCAAACAGACAGCGTCCAAGACAAAACCTGGCTGTTTGATCTTGCCAATGACCCAACCGAGCAGACAAATCTCGCTGATGAAAACCCGAGTAAGCTTGCCGAATTGCAAGCGCTCATCGATGCGCATTATGCAGAAGCCGTAGAACCGCTCTATGCTCATAAACTTCAAAGCCCGATCATGATCGATAAGACGGGCAGCGAAACGCCCACCGATGGCGATGAGTTTGTCATCTGGGCAAATTGAATAAGAGGACCGATCCGTTTGACTACAGTGACGAAGACAAAAACGCCTTGGCCGGATCTCGCGGCAGACAACGGGGATGGCCGCAAACGCCGATCTGATCGCAGTCGACGCCAGATCGTCGAGGCCATGTTCGACTTGATCTCAGAAGGCAATGTCTCACCGAGCGCGGCCAGTGTCGCCGAGCGCGCCAAAGTCGGACTGCGCACCGTCTTTCGCCATTTCGAAGACATGGACAGCATTTATGATGAAATGACGGACCAATTGATGACCGCCGTCATGCCAATGATCATCGCGCCGTATCAATCCGAGACCTGGCAAGCGCGCCTTGCGGAGTGCATTGAACGCCGCGCGGAGGTCTATGAAGCGGTCTTCCCGATGCGGGTCTGCATGATTTTGCGCTATCATCAGTCGGACTTCATCCAAGAACAGTATAAACGAGACCTCAAACTTGAGCGCTCATCCTTGAAAGCTATTCTTCCGAAATCCGTGACCGCGGACCGGACCCTATTCAGCGCGCTAGAAGTGACGCTGAGCTTCCCAACCTGGCGCCGGCTTCGCCAAGATCAGAACCTGTCGGTCGAGAATGCAAAGAAGACCTGGCGCTTGATGGCAGATGGATTGATTGCGGGGATCGATGCGACCTAAGAATACACCCGCCGAGACGGCCGCGCTGATTGTCAGCTGCCTCGCCCTCTTTGGGGCCTGCACGCCTGCGCAATCGGACACAATCGAAACCGCGGCGTCTTGCACTTTATCGGATGACGAGATCGGATCGTTCAAACAGATCCCGGCAGGCCGCTTCACGAAAGGGGCGCAGCCCATCTATCCGGAAGAAGCGCCCACCATCACCCTGCAAGTCGAAGGGTTTTGGATCCAAACTCATGAGGTGACCAATCGCCAGTTCGAAGTCTTTGTCACGGACACGGGCTATGTCACTGATGCGGAGCAAGGCGTCGTCGATGGACGCGAAGGCGCAGGCTCTGCGGTCTTCCTGCATGCCGATGAGAGCCAGGCCCAACGCGCGCCCTGGACGCTGATGGCAGATGCCAGCTGGCGCACGCCTGAAGGCGCCAATAGTTCCATAGCTGGGCGCGAACAGGTGCCGGTGGTGCATATCTCAAAGCGCGACGCAGAGGCCTATGCCGCGTGGGCGGGCGGCCGCCTGCCGAGCGAAGTGGAGTGGGAATATGCGGCAAGCCTCGGCCTGCCTGATCCGGACATATCAACCTCAGGCGCGTATGGAGAAGACGGCCCGCGCGCGAACACCTGGCAGGGCATCTTTCCGGTGGCAGACATGGGTACAGACGGCTTTCGCGGCGCGGCCCCCGTGGGGTGTTTTGAAGCCGATCGAAATGGCCTCTACGACATGATCGGCAATGTCTGGGAGTGGACAGATACGCCCTACGGCCAGCTGACGCATACCATTAAAGGCGGCTCCTTTTTGTGCGCAGATAATTTCTGCCGCCGCTACCGCCCCGCCGCCCGCCACCCTCAAGAAACAGACTTCTCGTCGAACCATATTGGCTTCCGCATTGTCCGCGATAGCCCACCTGAGACCTCAGACGAAACCTAGAGGCCGCTAAACCGGGGAGGATCATCATGACGTTCACCACAACGCGTTCGATTAAAATCGGGTGGATCGCATTGCTCGCGATTTTCTTCCTTGTTTTCTCCGCCTGGTATGGCGGAAATGGCAAACCCCTAAGTGCCGAAGAAGGGGCACGGCTGATTGCTGAGCTACGGGCGACCTATGCCGACGCGCCGCACAGTGATGGACAACTCCCAGACAATTTAGAAGCGATGATTGCCAAGGATGATGGCAAAGAGTTTTACGCCGTAAACCTGGAGCAATTGAAGGCCGGAGATGCCGCACAAGCAGCGGACCGCGCCTATGGCGAAACCGTTATCCCACTTTTGTTCAAACGCGCAGGACACCCCGTTTTCGTATCAGATCGCGCCGGGTTGATGCTCGGAAAGTATGGCGAAGAAGTCGATCGCGTTGCCGTTGTCCGATACCGATCTTTGCGCGATCTCATCAATATGGCGAAAGACCCGGTCATGGTGGACGTCAGCCCCTACAAGTTTGAATCTCTCGACCACACAGAAGTGTTCATCACACGCCCATTCATAACCTTCATGCACGTTCGTTTTGTCTTAGCGCTGATCCTGATCGTCTTTGCGTGGGCAGGCTTGAGCCTGATCCATTGGCTCAGCACGCGGCGCGCCCCATCAGAGGCGTGACGTCACAGTACTTTGTTTTTCACAATCTTGTCTGATCCCGACGGCAGGCTGAAAATCAACCCATCAGAGCCGACCGTAATTTTCCCATCAAAATGAGACTTGGCGTCTCCCAAGAAGAGCGATTCTAAGAGCTTTACCGGTAGCTGTGGCACGATGTGATAGAGAATGAGTTGCCCCGCGCCCGCCTCTTGAGCGGCCTTCGCCGCCTCTTCAGGATCGGTATGATAATCGAGAATATCCTCGAAGATGATCTCTCCATTCGTGACGCCGCGTTCTCCCAGTTTCGCCCCTATCGCTGCAACCATGTCTTTGTTTAGGGCTTCATGGAGCATAAGATCGACGCCCTGTGAAGCGGAGACAAAGCCTGGATGGTAGACCGTGTCGCCGCTGATCGAAATGGAGCGATCTTTATAGTCGATCCGATAGCCCACAGCCGGTTCGATCGGCGTATGGTCCACTCGGATCGCGGTCACTTTAAGGTCGCCTTCATCATAGATGACAAGCTGCCCACCTGGCCCGAGCGGCACGCTGAACTCTTCCGGTGCGCCGCCATAGCCGCTGGGGTCGGCGACATCAGGCCCGTGATGAGCGAGGCGGTAAGTGCTGTCTAAGCGATACGCCGCATTAAACCCGTTCACCACTTCTTCTGTGCCGATCGGACCGCGCACAGGCGTTGGGACTTTGCGAACGCCATTGATCCAGGACATCAAGAGCAGTTCGCCTAAGCCATCAATGTGATCGGAATGTAGATGCGTCAGGTAAACACTATCAATCCGCGCCATTGGGAACCCCATGCTCCCCAGATTTCGTGCGCCGCCGGACCCGACATCCACCACCAGCGCTTTGTCGCCTGCGAGCACGCCGAGGCATGGCCCGGCCCGGCTCGCATCTGGCATCGGCGATCCGGTTCCGCACAGATAAACATGTAAGCCATCGCCCAGCTCTAAGCTGCGATCGACGCCGGCATTCTGATCCACCGCGCGATGAAACGCGCGCTCGGCGATCTGGGTCTTGAATAGATTGAAGCCGAGCAAGGTCAGCACGATCAGGCCGGCCAGACCGATCAATATTCGTCTCAGCCAAGTCATGCTTCAAACTCCTTCAGAAAGGTCGCCATCCAAGGCAAGCCCGCCATCATTTTTGGCATCACACTTTCAATATTAAGCTGACCCGCCAAACCCGCCTCGCGATGCACGGCGAGCGCCAGCCACTCTTTCGACCGGCTCATCCGGAACAGCGCGTTTCGATCTTTGTAAGCCGCGATTGCGACTTCATCCCAAAGCTCATCAACCTGGCCGAGCGACAGAAAGGTTGTGTCGGCCATGAAGAAAAAGCGCCCATCAAACTCAGGCAAGAGACCCGCAACCCCAGCGCCATAAAGCTGATAAGCCTCGCGTCCGGTGAGATCAGTCTCGCGACCATCGGCATATTCCGCTTTGTCTTTGAACTTTAGCAGATTGATCATGAAGATCGGCCCTTCAGGACCTTTCTCTGCCATTTGCGCAATTTGTTTTGGATCCGATGGAACCACTTCATTGATGACTTGCATGCCCGCGCCTCCCTAACTTTCAACCATGGCTTTCAAGGCGTCTTCGATCACCCAAAGTCGGTCTTGGCCCCAAACGGCGACCTCCCCGACCCGGAAGCTCGGCACGCCCCAGATTTCATATTTGAACATCTCTTCTCGGTTCGCTTCCGCTACGGGTCGCCAGCCATCGGTTCCAATCAGCGGCTTCATCTCAGCCCAGGACAGCCCGACGCGTTCGGTGATCTTTTTCAAGCCGCGATCTGTCCCTGCATCTAAGCCATCCGCCCAGACACCTGTCAGAAATGACTTTGCAAATTCAAACCCTTTGCCGCGTTGGATGGCCGCTTCCAGGATCGCGCAGCCCCGCTCGACAGGCTCGCCGACAGGATCAACCGCATTGCCGAACGGGGTGCCCTGACGCTCAGCCTCACGCACGACATCACTCATGATGTAGAAGCCTTTCTTACGCGGCACTTTCATACCGCGCATGACCATGGGCAGCACATATCTAAGCTTCAAAGTCGCCCCATAGGCCTCTGCCAGTGCCTTCACGCGGTCACCGACAATCGCAGTGTAAGGACTGCGCAAAGAGAGGTACCAGTGCAGCTCTGGCGCTGCGCCTGGAATCCGACCTGTATTTCCGCTTGGCGCATCCGCTGGCGGGTATATCAGTGCCTCGCTGGAATGAGACGTGGTCGCTGAAAGCTCACGCAGACGCTGCTCCAAATAGTGAAGTCGGTCCGGCCCCCAATACCATTCACCGGCATAGTAGAGCGTCGCGCCAAGATAATGCCCGAGCTCATCTCTGTGTGCTCCGTTTGCCTTGAGCGCCGTCTCGATATCGGAGCTCGAAGCCCCCTCCTCCGTCAGTGTTCCTTGCCAGAGTTGATCCCCAAACTGTTCGGCTGCTTCCAGGAACGTGCCTTGGTCGATTGCCGCCATCAATTTGGCATTGGCGAGTCTGATTTGGTCTGGCGAGGGCTGTTTGCCGGGATCAGTGAATCGCAATCCAGCTCGCTTGCCCAATCGCGCGCTATCAAGGCGCGAATAGGTCTCCAACCGTTCGCGGTCTGGTGCGGCCCAATCTGGCGGGGGTGGAACGAGATAAACTTTCAGTTCCACCTCGTAGCGCCGGCAGAACTCGGGCAGCACCTGCACCATCAAATGCGAGTAAGGATCGCCGACCTCGTGAAAATACTCGACGATGTGGGACGCGCCGCTGGACAGGCGCTTGCGCTCGGCTTTGACCCGATTGGCATTTCGCCGTTCTATACTGAACAGCGAACGTGCCACTCTGTTTTTAACCGCCGCGCGTATCCCCATCCATTCCTCCGATTCTTATTCTTCAACCACATAATGGCATTTCGAACGCCAATACAAGAGAGCCTCAGCTGCGCACCTGATGCCAAACCCAACGCAGCGCAAATCCGACGCCGACTAAGATCGCAATCAACAAGATGCCAATCGCAATGATCCAGGTTCGATAATTCTGATAGAAACGCGCCGTCGCATTTTCGCTCACAGCTTGAAACGAGTTATAGCCCTCAGGCATTTCGAGCACGCCGACCTCGGCCGCATAGTCTGCATAGGCCGCCAAAAGCTCAGCGAGTTTCTCCGGTTCGGCTTCGCTTAGGTTTGTCGTCTCGCCTGGATCCTTGGCCATATTGTAGAGTTGCCATTCGCCGTCCCCGACCGGTGGCATGGACCGAAGGATTTTATAGTCACCTTTATAAAGCGCGGTGTTGCCAGAGACTTCGATGGCACGGATATCGTCTGGGCCATAGACGCTCTCCTGCTCCCCTTTGAGGAGCGGCATGAGCGACCGCCCCATGATCGGGCGCGCCTCCGCAGGTGCCTCAGGCGCGTTTACCCAATCCAAGAGCGTCGGCGTGATATCGGTCACCATCGCCGGAGAGTCGATTTGCTGGCTTTCAATCCCGGGACCTGCAATGATCAGCGGCGCTCGGATCCCGCCTTCTGTCGCGTAAAACTTATACAGCGCGCCCGGCGCTGCAGCCGCGGTCGCCCATTCTGGTCCGATAAAGCCCCAGCTTCCCGGCTGCCCGAGGCCTTCTAATTCAATATGGTAGCCATTGAACTGCTGCCAAATCGTGAGCCGCGCATCATTGTCGCCGCGATTTGGTTCCGGTCCATTGTCAGAGGTCACAACGAAAACCGTGTTCTCATACACCCCTTGGTCTTTGAGATGCTCCACGAAGCGACCAATGTGGAAATCCATCGCCCCCATCATCGCTGCATTTAGCTCCATGCGCGCCGCATAGAGGATCCGGTCTTGCTCGGTGAGACTGGCCCAATCTCGCGCGCCGTCTTGCATCGTTGCGAGCGCCGCCCCCGGTGCAACCAGGCCCAAAGTTTGCGCCCGCGCATGCCGCGCTTCCCGCAAAGCATGCCACCCCTCATCATAAACGCCTTTATAGTTGGCGATGAATTCAGGCGGCGCTTGAACCGGGATATGGATGGCTTGAAACGGCAAATAGGCGAGAAACGGCTTGTCCGCATCCGTCGCCTCCAGATATTCGATCATCTTGTCGACGATGAATTCCGATGAGTAAAACTCGTCTGGCAGCGCGGTCTCGACGCCATCTTCCCACCAAGGCGCATCCTTATAGTAAGGCATGTAAGGCTTATCATCCCAATTGTCCGCGCCCGAAGCGGCAAGCGCAAAGGAGCGATCAAAGCCGTGATTTTGGGGCATTTCATCAGCCGTCTCGCCGAGGTGCCACTTGCCGGTCATCAATGTGCGGTAACCCGCAGACCGTAGACGATCCGCCAGGGTCAGCACGCCTGGCTCCAGCGCCATCACATAGCCGGGCTGACCTTTATGTTCTTTCGGCAGCACTTCGGGAATGGTCGCGACCCCGGTTTGGTGATTGTCCAAGCCGGTCAGCAACATAGCGCGGGTCGGCGAGCAAAGCGGCGACGTACGGTATTGCGTGAACCAGGCGCCGCGCGCGGCGAGCGCATCAATATTCGGCGTGCGCGCCTCGCCGCCATAGGCTCCGATATCCATCAAGGCAGCATCGTCGATTAGGATCAGAACCACGTTCGGGTCTTGGCGTTCCTGCGCCTGCGCGACCGAACCAATGACCCAGCCCAAGAGCACAACAAAGAACAGATGTTTCATATTTAGTCTCCCGTGCCCCACGCCGTGTTATCATATGGCAGAGTGATTGCCATAATGCCGTCGCGAGATACGGGCGTCGAGGCGGCCCGGTCTGGGGTATTTAGCGATGTGCGCACGGGCGCTACTAGCGCTGCCCACAACGCTAGTCACCTGTCAGAATCCGACCGAAGGCGCGTTAAGGAGCCGCTGAGGCTGAAACGATTTCCGCTGTCGATGGCGTCTCAGCATCCGTGCTTGGCATCAGACGTTGGATGCGCTCCAACTCTTCTGCGGCTTCCTCTTCACGATCGAGCTGCGTGAGCGCTTGAACGCGAAGACGGCGGACTGGAATATTTGCCGGGTCTTGATCGAGCAGATTGTCCGCATTGCCGAGGGCGTCTTCGTACTTCTCGAGAGAAACTTGTACAGCAACGAGCGTCTGGATGGTTTCGGCATCCTCTTCTTCGCTCATTTCCATCAATTGCAGCAGCGTCTCTTCTGCTTTCTCGGGATTGCCTGACTCGGCATAGACGCCGGCAAGCGCCGTGAGCACGGTCGCGTCATTTGGCTTCAACAGCAAGAAGCCCGTCAGAAGCGTTTCTGCCCGCTCATAAAGCTCAGACTTCACCAAGTGATCGCTGAGCTCCAATGTGATCTTGCGGCTTTCTGGGTTAAGCTCGAGGGCTTTTTGGAAAGCGACTTCGGCTGTCACCGCTTCGTCTTGGATTTCAACCTCAACATCAGAGTCTTCTGCTTCCGCAGCCGTTTCCAGGAGCGAGAGCGTACGCGCTTTGTAGAGCCAGAAGAGCGGGCTTTGCGGGTTCTTGGTCAACAAGACTTCCAACCGCTCTGAAGCGGAAGCCGCGGCGCCCTGACGATACTCATAACGTGCGAGAGCAAACTCAGCTGGCTGCGCGTAAATCGATGTTTCTGGCAATTCGCTCATGGTTTGCAGCGCGGCGTCCATGTCTTGCATTTCGAGCTGCAGCAGCATGCAAGTATAGATCATGCGCTCTTTGGCTTCGCGCGCGGCGCAGACTTGATCCAGTGTTTCTTGGGTTGGCGGGCGGATGACGCCGCTCGCCTCTTGCAGACCGAGAAGCAGAAGGCCTTGTTCGGTCGACATCTCCACATTCGCCATTTTGCGAATGACTTGTCGTGCAGCGCGCGGACGCTCAGACGCCATCAGGTTTACGGCGCGAGAGAATAGGATATCGAAATCGTTCGCAGCTTCCGTGCTCGCCGTTCGGAACAGTGGCAGCGCCGTTTCAAATCGACCGAATGAGAAGTTAAACTCCGCCCATTCTTGCATTGTCTCCGCATCGTCGGGCGCGAGCGCTAAAGCGCGTTGATAGTCCGCTTCGATCTCTTCGCTCGGATAGTCGCCTGACCGTGCCTTGGTGGTGGCGAACCGGCGCCAGGTTGGGCCATTGTCGGGGCGATACTGAATGGACAAATCGAACGCATCAATCGCCTCTGTGTAGAGCCCAAGCGCGACTTGTGATTGCCCGAGCAAAGACAGCGATTTGCCTTTGCGCGAGCTACTGGTGATGTCGACGGACCGCTCAAACACGCGGATCGCTTCTTCATGCTGACCCGTTTCGGCGAGCAAAATACCGTAATTCACATAACCCGGATTGTGGTTCGGGTTCGCAGCAATATGCGTCGCATAGGCTTTGATGGCCGCTTCGATATTCCCAGCGCCGCGATAAGACTGCGCGTAAGAGAAGGAAGCGTCATGCTCGATCCGCTGCTCTGGCGGAAGCGCGGTCAATACCGCTAGCGCCTCTTCATGGCGTTTCCGCTTGGCGAGCATTTTGCCGACAAAGGCCTGATATTTCGGACGCTCTGATTGCGGTGCAGACCGGAAAAACAGCGTTGAACGCAAGACATCAGAGGTCAAAGGCGACAGTGATGTGTCTTGGACAATCGCGACCAAGTCTTCCTGGAAATCCTCAGCAATATCGGTTTCGACCAAGCTTTCGATTTCCACTTGGTCGTCAGACGAGATTGCGCGGACGATGCCGTCATCCAGATCCGTGCGGACCACAAGCTCGGCGATGAAGGCCGACGCAGCGAAAATCAGCGCGACGACGCTTAGCGCCGGAGCTGAAAAGAAGCGGGATTGCTCATGCATGGACAAATCCTTTGTCAGTCAGGCTTTCTACCAGACCTTTTTGCTGAACATTTTGAATTTCGATGCCCGGGCGACCGTTCACTTCGAGGACCAAGGGTCCGCGATCATCGTCCAAGCAAATATCGACCCCGATATAGCCAAGCGGAATCGCTTCAGCAGAGGCTTTCGAGATTTCGATAATCTCGTGCCATTTCGGGATTTGGAAACCGATCAGATCAGCTCCCGTATCAGGATGTTCAGGGGTGGTTTGGCCTTTTAAGGCCGCATTCGTGACCTTGCCGGTCTCAATATCAATGGCGAGCCCAATCGCACCCTGGTGGAGATTGGCTTTACCGCCCGACTTTTTGGTCGGCAGACGCAACATGGCTGAGATCGGGCGCTGCTCATGCAGAATGACCCGAATGTCTGACAGACCATAATCAGAAAGCGTGCTGAGATCGCCGTCCTGCTTCAGGAGCGGTTCGACATACGCAATATCCTCGTCTCCACTTTGAGAGAAAGACCCGTTGAGGATCTCGCCCACGTGCCGGGACAATTGCTCGGTTGTCTTAGTCTTGCCGCCTGCGGTGAGGAAGTCTTTCCCGTCGCGCCCGCGAATGATCATGATGCCATTGCCTTGCGAGCCGCGATTTGGCTTCAGGGCAAACGCGCCAAGATCAGAGAAGGTTTGAATAAATTCAGGCAGATCGCGGAACGACTCGCAGACCGCATAGGTTTTGGCTACCGGCACACCGGCCTCTTTGAGGATCTCTTTGCTGCGCAACTTGTCGGCGGCGAGATCGAGAAGCTCGGTCGGGTTCAGCGTGTTCACATAATTGCGGTTACGCGAATTGATGCCCAGTACCGGACCATTGCCGAGAATGGAGCGGAAGCGGAAATATTCTTGCAAACGCATGCCGGACCACTGCCCGATCGCCAATTGCAGCGCCAAAACCAGCAAGAGCAGTTCTGGCATCAGCGCGAACAGGCCCTGCAGCAGGACAGATGAGAAGACGATATAGCAGGCGATAATCGTCACCAGCGTGCCGGCTCCGGTGGTCAGCATGCCTTTCCAATCGCTTTCATCGACCATGTTATGGATGCGTTCAGCGAGGAAGGAAATGATCACCACAGGGAACAGCGCAAGGACGCCGAACTGGATACTGGAGCGATTTCCGAACCAAAGCAGGATGCCAATAAACAGCACCGTACAGATCGTAATCACCGCCGATAATCGCGGGATCTTTAATATGTTGAACGTATTGAAGTAGACGAGCATGCCGACGGCAAAGGCGACAATGCCAGAGAAGGTGATCAATCCGAGCCAGAGGCCGGTATTCACACACGCCGCAGCAATGAGCATTGGCATAAAGATACCAAAGGTCTGCAAGCCAACCACGCTTCGCAAAAAGATGGTGACAAGCGCCGCCAGTGGGAACATCAGGAAGACGCCAATCATCTCCTCAGGCAGGCCCGTCAGTTTCATCAGACGCGCAGCGTTAAACCGGTTCAGGATCGGCTCATTCTCTTCAAACTCGAACAAAGCAGGCGATTGGCTAAACGGCTTAATCGTGAAGCGATAATCGAAATTGATATTGCGCGTATGGCGGAACAGCGCGTGGTCGCCGGTGTAAAGGCGCAGATAGTTCTCTGGCAGGCGGGCGAAATAGCCATTCGTTGGGTCAAACGGGACCCAGCGCCCTTCAATCAGAACTTCCAGCCATTGGTGGGAGGTCTTTTTCGAGCCTTGATTCATAATCACGCCGCCGACCAGGCGCGCCGGGATGCCGTTCGAGCGCGCGAGCGCCACAAACAGGCGGCCCTTACCATTACAGCTAGCGCGCCCAAGACGCAGCGCCGTCAGCGCATCGGTGAAGCCTTTGAACGGGGCGCCTTCGATTTCTTGGTAGGTATAATTGTAGATCGCATTTAGCACCGGCACGAGTTGGCGGCTATCTTCCGGCTGAATGGTCGACCAGAGATCGCGAATCTCTGGATGGCCAACCTGGATGCCCTCTTCCTCAATGAGATACTGAGAATACTGCTCCGGCAGAAATTCTGGCACCTGCAAAGACGGATCAAGCGAGTAATTCAACTCGCGCGCAGAGATCAGAGAGTGATACCGAATTTCCTGGCCCTGATTGCCCGACCACATGCCGCGCCGGCCAGATTGGTCGGTTTGATCGTCAAACTGAAGTTGACCCGACAGAATATTTTCACGAACAATTTTCTGCCGTTCATCTCCGGATGGCAAAAATGTTGTAACGTCGACATCGCGGTCGTCGCCGACAAAGCTCATGGAGAGATTAAAGTCGTAAAGCGTCACCGCCCGCAATTGAGTCAGCAAGGTTGGCGAGCTCCGCAAATGGAGAACGGCCAGTACCAGGCAGATAGCGATCAACCATCCACTAGGATGTCGCGCGATAGACGCGAGTCGTGTTTGCCAGTTTGTCACGAGATCTAAACCCCACTTTGGTTCGCAATCTACTCCATGGGCTGTTCAACCCGTATTGGAATAAAGCGATCAGCCCTGTTCGTCTTTTTAATATTCGGCAACGTTAACCTTATTCGGCGTTGCCCTTACTCTACTCATCACCCGTTGGCGAGCCGGTATTTCTTCCCCAATCGTGGAGAAAATGTGTCCCTATCGTGCCCCAATTTAAGGCATCGGCTTTCGCTGGAAAAGACCTTATTTGGTTGCGTTATTCGGAGGTTGTAAAATCTGCAATCATTACAGACGACAAGCACCGCGCCGATGAGTCGAAAAGTGCGACTTGAAATAATTTGTTACCGTATTTGAGCACAAATAGGCTGCAGCGAGCCGCAAAACTCGGCTTAAAAAAATGCGACAGTTTCGCCTGTTACGCGAAGAAAAATCACGCTTTTCAATCGTACTAACCGTTTGATATCACGAATAATACAACCTGAAATAGTAAATTAACCAAGTCTGGCCATACGCTGGGAGTATGAAGACACGATTTTTCGCCGCCAGTTTAGGCGTACTCGCCATCGCCGCCGCCCCGGCTTGTGCTCAATCTGTGGACGACGCGATCGCTGCCGCGTTGCGCCATAATCCGCAAATCGCCATTGGTGAGGCTGATACGGATGCGGCTGAGGCCACCCGCTTCGGTGCGCTTGGCGGGCTTCTCCCCTCGGTCTCTGCCAGCATCAGCGCCAGCGACGAAGCTTGGCGCAGCGATCAGCTTGAACGGCTGCGGGCCGAAGATGGGGTCACTTATTCCCTGCAATTCTCGCAACCGGTCTTCCAAGGTGGATCGGCCTGGAATGGCCTAAAAGATGCCCGCGCCTCCGTCCAGGCGCAGCGTTTGTTGGAACGTGAGAACCGGCAATTGGTGGCACAATCGGCCGCCACCGCGCACGCCGCCCTCACCCTTGATCGCGAAACCGTGCAGCACCGCATTCAGAGCTTGGATCTACTCCTACAGCAAGTCGACTTTACCGAGCGCCGCCGCGAAGCCGGGGCTGAAAGCCTGATTTCGGTCTCGCAAGCGCGGGCACGGATGGAACAAGAGAAAGCTGAATTGGTCCGAGCCGAAGGCGCACTGGCCGCAACCGAAGCGGCTTACTTCCGGCAAACCGGGCAGATGCCTGAACCGGTTGTGATTCCCGATACAAGCCGTATCGGCGATGAAATCATCAGCGCCGCAGACGCTGTGGCGCAGGCCTTACAATCAAACCCTGGTCTTTTGGCCCGGGATGACTTCGTTGCAGCCGCGCAATTCGGTGAAAGATCGGCCAAAGGCCGCCTCGCCCCGAGCGTCTCTGTTGATGGTCAATACAATGTCTATGATCTCAACCGGTCCGCCTTCCCGTCTGGAATCCCAGGCGAGGATAATGAATTTCAAGTCGTCGCGCGCGTAACCGTCCCGCTCTTTCAGCAAGGCCAGAACTATTCCGGCATTCAATCGGCTCGCGCTCGGCTCGCCCGCGAAAACGCCTCACGACGGGATGCACGTCTTGCCATTGAAGAGACGGTATCGGCCAATTGGAACACGCTTCAGGCCGCCGCGGCCGCAATTGAGGCCGCCGAAGCCGCCGTCGCTGCTGGGGAAATCGTGGTTGAAGGTCAGCAGGCTGAGTATCGCTCAGGCAGCACCAGCATTCAGGACGTCTTAGACGGCCAACGTGATCTGGTATTTGCCCGCATCAGCTTGTCGCAAGCCGAATTCGACTATCGCCGCGCGCGCTATGAATTGTTGGCCATTGTCGATCAATTGGCCCCGCCTGAAGAATAGAGCTTCAAGCGGGACCGTATGATGGATTAGAAGCCGATTTGATCGATATTTTGGAAGTCGATCGTATCGCCATTCTCGAACTCGATCAGACCTGCAGCATCATCGGTCAGCGTCAGCATGTCGGCATCTTCGCTGACAATTTCGCCTTCCGTCAGTGTGACCGTCCAATCATCGCCATAGACCATGCCATTGTCGGTCGCAGCGGACAGATCGAGCGTGTCGGTCCACCCCGCGCCACCATCTACGGTATCAGCGCCGCTGCCACCGTCGAAGATGAACAAGTCATCGCCTTCCCCGCCGATCAGAACATCGTCTGCATCGCTGGCAACCAACGTATCGTCGGAGTCGGTGCCGGTGACCGTTTGGACATCCACAACCGTGTCGAACTCAGCTGAAACGGTCGCATCGAGCCCATCTGGGCCGTCACCATCAGGATTGATGACGGTGACCGAATTGTCGCCTTCCAGCAGATCGACCGTGTTGAACTCAGCGCCTTCCAGCGTCATTGGCTCCATGTCACCCGAGTTCGGGCCACGTGTTCCGAGGACCTCGACGCCATCGTCTGAGATCACGACTTGGAAGCGCGGCGAGCCGTCGGAATTCGGCACCCATGGGGTCGAAGCGACTGTGCCATCTTCAAAGACCAGCATCACTTCGGACGCATCGTCAAACACGTTCGGCTGAAGTTGGATGACCTCATCGGCAATCGGCTGACCGTTTACCTCAATTTCGAACGAATTGTCGATCCGGCCGAAATCGATGACGATTTCAGAAGACCCATCCACGGCATCGCTGAGGTTCACCGTCGAGGTCTCTGACCCACCGCCATTGCTGGTGGTGATGTCAGCATTGTCGACCTCTGCGGTTTCGGTCACAGTTTTCTGCGACATGGTCACCACGGGCGTGTCGTCAACATCCGCAACATTGATCGTGAAGGTCTCAGACGTCTCAAGACCGTCGCTATCTGTCGCCGTAACGGTGACATCGACGCTCTGCTCAGCCTCATAATCAAGGCTTGCATCCTCGGTCAGACGCAACTCGCCATCAACCACTTCGAACCGGTCATCATCGACGCTGAACGAGACTGTATCGTCCGCATCCGGATCGACCACTGACAGGTTTCCGAGTGATGCGCCCTCTGCACCTTCCACGATGGTAAGTGGCACCTCAATAAGAGTTACATTGTCGAGGTGCGCGCCGAGGCCATCACTTTCACCCACTGCTTCGCGGAATTCGAGGACATCATCGCCGCCCGTACCAACAACATCGAAGGTAACGGTTTCCCAGGTCGTAGAACTTGGGTCGACGGCATCAACGAGTTCTCCATTCCAGTAGATCTCGATCGTATCTGTCGTGTTGCTCCCGCGGGCCCGCACATCGAGAGATAGGTTATAGGTTTGACCTTGCTCCGTCGTGACGGTTTGCGAAATGGCGTCCGCTGCACTCGTATAGTCGAGTTCGACGAATTGATTTCCGTCAGCAGCCGCAGTCCCACCGAGATTGTCCCAAATCTCGATCCCATTTGCTGTGTCCCAATTACCGCTCGTGTCTTCACCGAAGCCACGCCAACCGCCAGTCCTAACGTCTTGCGTCTCGAAGCTGCCTCCGGTGATCAAGTTCTCCGAACTCGTCTCCAGAGTGATCTCTGTCGGCGCCTCATTGACGTCTGTGACGTCAATCGAGAAGGTCTCGCTCGTGCTCAGCCCGCTTGCATCCGTTGCTGTGACGGTGATGTCGAGGCTCTCGGCACTCTCGTGATCCAAGCTCTCGCCTTCTTTCACCCGCAGTTCGCCATCGACGACTTCGAACCGGTCATCTGAAACGGAATAGGTGACCGTGTCGCCATCATCTGGATCCACGCTGGACAAGGTTCCAACGGTGGCGCCTTCGACATTTTCAGCAATGCTTGGAGCCGCATCGCCCGCAACGCTGGCAATCTCGGCGCCGTTCTCGAGGACGAGATCATTATTGCCCGCAAGATCTGACACGACACCATTTTCGGCTTCGGCCATATCCCAATGCGTAACCAAGCCATCCTGCGTGATTTCGCCAGCCGCATTTTCAGCGACCTGCTCTTCCGTCAGAGCCTCATCATAGATGCGCACTTCGGCGATTTCGCCTTGGAAGATTTGGCCGGAGTCAAACGATCCACCTTCACTGTCTTGCTCTTGGCCGAGCGTGATCGTGCCGTCAGAGTCGATCCCCGAGACATTGACGTCTCGCGTATATTCAAGATCGCCATCAACAAAGACGTTGAGTTCACCTGAAGCGTCGTCCCATGTGAACGAGACGGTGTGCTCTTCGCCATCAAACAGATCCGAGTTGGAGATGTCTGTCGGGAAGCGTTGACCATCTAAGAAAATGGCGAGGTTGCCACTTGAGTTCTCACCCCAGATCAGAACATCATTGCCGCCACCGCTATTGCTATCTGCATAGGAGAAGAGCGGTGCGCCGCTACCTTCTGGCATGCCGTCGGCGGTGAAAGTAACTTCTACGGTGATCGCATCGCTTGGGAAGTCCGTGACATTTGAAGAGATCGCCAGATCGTCGCCATCGCCATTTTGATTGAGGCTGAGAACACCCTCATCCGTCGACAGGGTCAGATCGCTTGGCGCTTCATTGACATCCGCAACATCGATCGAGAACTCTTCCGATGTGGAGAGGCCTTCGCTGTCCGTCGCGGTGACGGTGACTTGGATACTTTCAGCTTCCTCATGATTGAGGCTGACATCTTCAGCCAGACGAAGCTCGCCATCAACGACCTCGAAGCGGTCATCCGATACCGTGTAGGAAACGCTATCGTCAGCATCTGGATCGAACGAAGACAAGGTTCCAACAACCGCGCCCGCATCGTTTTCCGCCACAGACGAATTGTCGAGCGCCAGATCCGTTGGCGCTTCATTCACATCCGCGACATTGATTTCGAACGTTTCGCTGGTGGAGAGACCGCCGCTATCGGTGGCCGTCACTTCAATATTGAGCGTGGCAGCTTCTTCATGATTGAGGCTCTCGCCTTCAGCAAGACGCAGCTCGCCATCAACGACCTCAAAGCGATCGTCAGAGACGGAATAAGTGACGCTGTCACCCGCATCCGGATCGAAAGACGAGAGCGTACCGACAACTGCGCCAGCATCATTCTCGAAGACGCCCATATCGCTCATGCGCGGGCTTTCGGTCAGAGGCTGAGCACTTGGATTGAAATCTCTATCCGTCGTCAGAACGATTTGATCGACCGATACACCGTCCTCACGGGCCCATAGATTGAGCTCATGCGTGCCGGCACTGTCGAAGGTCACTTCAACCGCTTCACGCGTATAAGTGTCTTGGCTGCCCCATTGCGGGCTCGAACCAAATCCGGTCAGACCACCATTATCGGTGATCCGGTCACCATCGATGCCGATATGGACGCTGTCCGCATTTCCACGAGGACCATCTTCGGCGGCCCCGAGGACGTGCACATAGTAAGTCCCGGGCGTGTCGATATGGATCGAATAAGTCAGCTCCGGCGAGTCATTCTCGACAGAGGCTTCGTCTACCCATGCATTATAAGCATTGGCACCATCATCGACATGGACCATGCCGTCTGTATCGCTCGCGCCCCAGGCATGACCGGAGCCTTCAGCGGCACTGTCATAATTCTCTGCCTCGATGACCAACAGCCCGCCTTGCTCGAGGAAGGCATCTGGTGCCGCTTCAAGCTCAAGATCGGTTGGCGCTTCGTTCACATCCGCAACTTCGATCGTGAAGTCTTCTGACGTGAACAGGCCTTCACTGTCTGTCGCCGTGACGGTGACATCAAGGCTGTCCGCTTCCTCATGGTCGAGGCTCACACCTTCAGCAAGACGCAGCTCACCATCAACCACTTCGAAGCGATCGTCTGAAACCGTGTACTCAATGGTGTCACCCGCATCTGGATCGAAAGATGAGAGTGTACCAACCACAGCACCTTCAGCATTTTCAGCCACTGAGGCATTGTCGAGCGCAAGGTCGCTTGGACCTTCATTCACATCGGCGACGTCGACTGTGAACGTCTCCGTCGTCGACAGCCCTTCGCTGTCGGTCGCTGTGACTGCGACATCAATCGAAGCGGCTTCTTCGTGATTGAGGCTCACATCATCGGCGAGGCGCAGCTCTCCGTCGACCACCTCAAAGCGATCATCGGAGACACTATAGGTGACGCTATCGCCAGCATCAGGATCGAAGGAAGACAGGGTGCCAATAACAGCGCCGGCGTCATTCTCAGCCACGCTTGAGCCATCAAGCTCGAGATCGACCGGACCTTCATTTAGATCATTGACGTTGATCGTAACGGTTTCCTGATACGTTTCGCCGCCAGAATCCGTCACTTGGACGGTGAGCTCGTAGCTGTCTTGCGTTTCGAAATCGACGACCGGGTCGATCCCGCGCATCTCCATGTCGATGCCCGCCACTTCGGAACTATCCAAGGCATCATTGTAGGCGACAAACTCGCCAATGCTGCCTTCGAAATAGAAGCCTTCATTGGCGCCGCTGGCCCCATCATGGAAGACCGTGTGCTGAGCGATGCCGCCAAGACCGATATTGCCGCTATGCGCGCTCATCGTGTCACCGACTTCGACAGAGCCAATATTCTCGCCGTTCACATAGCCGGTGAACGTGCCATCGGCGCCGTCATAAACCGCAGCAATGCTGTAAGACTCTCCTGGCTCAACGTCGACTGAAACAGATTGGAATTCCCAACCTGTGCTTTCGCTCCAGGCGCCCATATAGAGCTGGCCGTCATCAATATAGAAGTTAAAGCCATTGACCGTGCCGCCTTCTTCATAAACGATTTGGCGGGTATCAACATCGTCGCCCGTCTTGATCGTTAGAGCAAAAGAACGCTCACTCTGGCTGGACAGATTGATCGCAGAATCGTCGGCAATATCGAGGCGATCATTTTCGCCGTCAAAAGAAAGACCCGGCGATCCAAAAGGACCGTCTTCGATCAAGGTTGGCTGGTCGCTCGCATCTGACTGTGAGATGGCTGTGTTTTCGCCGGATAGGTCCTGAATACTGCTGACAGAATCACCGAAACTCAGACCGCCAGCGTCAGACGCATCAATGTGCAGGATGCTGCCTTCTGGAATTTCTGGAGAGACCAAGCTGATTTCACCGGTTTCAGCGTCAATGGCGAAGGGTTGGCCTTCATTGTCGACGAGACTGAACGTGTGGGTATCGCCAACATCCGGATCCGTAACAGATACGGTTCCAACAACGCCTTCAGTGCTGTTTTCATCAATCGTATTGCCGTCGAGCGAGAGATCCGTTGGCCCTTCATTCAGGTCGACGACATCCACTGTGAAGCTTTCAGACGTCGCCAAACCGCCTTCGTCCGTCGCCGTGACGGTAAGATCGATGGCAGGTTCGGCTTCGTGATCGAGTGTGACGCCTTCGGCGAGACGCAGCTCACCATCGACGACTTCGAAGCGATCATCAGACACCGTGAATGTCAGGCTATCACCTGCATCAGGGTCAAACGCAGAAAGCGTACCCACAACAGCGCCTTCAGTATTTTCAGCCACACCAGCTTCGACAAACACGTCGTCAAAGGTGGAGTCCGAATAGATCTCAAGGCCTGGCCCCTCAATCGTGCCTTGGAAGTCTCCGCCGAGACGGCCTTGCGCACTGCCGGAATCATCGCCAACCGCCATGCGGTCTGTTCCGGTATAGTCGCGGTCGGTGAAGTCATCGTGTGAGGCGACCAAGCTGTTGCTTTCTGTCATCTCAGACAGCGGCAGCTCGTCAGACATAAGGAGCTTGATCGTGTCGCCTTCTGTGTCGAGTTCCAGCGCAATGCTGTAATTGGTGCCGGCTTCAATCGGGACGCTCAATTCAAGGTCATTGCCCTCGCCAGCATAGATTTCGAGCATGCCATCATTGATCACAACATTGGTGCCGTAGACGCTCCCACCGGTTTCAAACAGAGTTTGAACCGCATCGACATCATCACCAGTCGTGAAAGACATAGTGAATACAATCTGGTCAGACTCCAGACCAAGATTCTGGACGCTGGCCCCATTGTGACCGTCGCCGGCCGAAAAGTCTGCATCAGCTGTGCTGGTTTCGCGGGTCAGCGTCAGGTCCGTTGGCGCTTCATTCACATCGGTAACGTCAATCGTGAAGTCTTCGGACGTGGACAGGCCTTCGCTGTCTGTCGCCGTAACCGTGACGTCGATGCTCTCGACTTCTTCATGGTTCAGGCTGACGCCTTCAGCGAGGCGCAGCTCGCCATCAACGACTTCAAAACGGTCGTCAGAAACCGTGTACTCAACGGTATCACCCGCATCTGGATCGAAGGATGAGAGCGTGCCCACGACAGCGCCCTCGGCATTCTCAGCCACGGATGCATTGTCGAGTGCCAGGTCAGTCGGGCCTTCATTGACGTCTGCCACATTGACCTCAAACGTCTCAGTCGTGGAGAGACCGCCGCTATCGGTCACC
>JBCBDI010000004.1:14510-27859 GCA_038529885.1 Pseudomonadota bacterium | reverse complement strand
ACTGACTAAACGACCTCCTCTATCGCCATCGCCGCGGACGGTTGGGGGCGGACATTGTCGCGATTGTTTCCAATCACCCTGATGCCAAATGGCATGCGGACCGACACGATGTCCCGTTCCATCATGTACCGGTAACCAAAGACAATAAACCCGAAGCCGAACAGATCTTGCGCGGTCTGATTGAAGAGACCCAATCAGACATGGTGGTCCTCGCCCGCTATATGCAGATCTTGTCGAATGAGCTTAGCGGTGACCTCGAAGGTCGCTGTATCAATATCCATCACTCCGCTTTGCCAAGTTTCAAAGGTGCGCGGCCTTATCACCAGGCTTATGAGCGCGGCGTCAAATTGATGGGCGCGACCGCGCACTATGTGACGGCAGACCTCGATGAAGGCCCAATCATCGCACAAGACGTGGCGCCGGTTGATCATCGGTTACCGCCTGAGCGCATGGCCGAGCTTGGTAAAGACATTGAAGCGCGGGTCTTGGCGCGCGCGGTGACCGCGCATGCTGAGGGCCGGGTCTTCTTGAACGGCAAGCGAACGGTTGTGTTTGAATGAGTACGCACCGCCGCCATATGACGCGCGCGCTAGAATTGGCGAAGATGCAACACGGCCGGACCGGGGCCAATCCGAGCGTCGGCTGTGTGATCCTGGACCGCGATGCGCGCGTGATCGCCGAAGCGGCGACCGGAGATGGTGGCCGTCCGCATGCTGAACAATTGGCGCTCGCAAACATTCCAGTTGCGGCCGCGGCGGGTGGAACGGCCTATGTAACCCTGGAGCCGTGTCGCTTGCGCTCAACTGATGAGGCGTCGTGTTCGCAGCGGCTGATTGATGCTGGCATAGCGAAAGTCGTCATCGCGACGCGTGACCCACACCCGCAAGGCGCGGGCGGCGCGGAGCGTCTGCGCGAAGCTGGAATCGACGTTGAAATGGGTCTGTTGCAAGATCTCGCCGATGCCCTTTATAGCGATTTCTTTGCTTCCGTGGCCAAGAAATAAGGCGTGGCCGCATGATCACAGCCAATGACCATGGGCGCTAAATCCTGAAAAACTGACTTGACCTTAACCTTTGTGGTGTCAGCTTCCATCTTGTAGTGTGAGCAATTGGAACGGTCCCATGATCGGAATCGTCGTCGTCAGCCACGGAAAACTTGCGCAGGAATTGGTGCGCGCGGCTGAACACGTCGTAGGCCCACAGGATGCTTTTGAGGCTCTATCCATTGAAGTTGAAGACGATATTGACCAGCGCCGCGATGAAATTCGCGACACGGTCAAAGCCTGCAATAAGGGCAAGGGCGTCATCATTCTCACCGATATGTTTGGCGGTACGCCGTCCAATTTAGCGCTGTCGAGCCTGTCAGACGGCAAGATTGATGTGATTGGCGGGGTGAACCTGCCAATGCTGATTCATTTGGCGCAAATCCGTAGCGATCTAACATTAGACGAAGCCGTTCAAGCGGCCAGTGATGCAGGAAAGCGTTATATCCGCATTGGGTCCCAAGTTATGAGTCGTACAAAATGAGCCAAAAGACCCGAACGATTGAGATTGTGAACCGCAAAGGGCTACATGCCCGCGCGTCTGCAAAACTGGCGGAGCTGGCGCTCGGTCTTCCGGCTGTTGTGACGGTCAGTTTCGAAGGCGAAGCGGCAGATGCGCGATCGATCATGGATCTTCTTTGCCTCGGCGCTGGGATTGGCACCAAGGTTGAGCTGAGCGCTGAGGGCGACGACGCGGACAAGGCTTTGGACGCGGTCGAGGCCTTGTTCAAAGATGGCTTTGGTGAGCTTGCCGAGGATGCGGCTTGCGCGTGTAAATAGCGCTATAAAACCAAGGGCGCGAGCCAGACACCAATTCCGGTAATAATCACGACCCCGATCAAGTTGACGCGGACGCCGCGCGCAATCATTTGCGCGATGGGGACTTTATCCGTGGCATAGATGATCGCATTCGGGGCCGTCGCGACCGGCAGCATGAAGGCGCAGCTCGCAGCGACGGCGGCTGGCGCGAGCAGACTTGCGGGCGCCGCTCCAATCGCAGCTGCCAGTGCTCCTAGAATTGGCGCCAAAGTGGTCATGGTCGCGACATTGCTGGTCAGCTCGGTGAGGAAGATGACCAAAGCCACGACGGCGGCGATAAAGAAGATTGGAGGTAAAACTGCAAGGGCGGTGAGCTGATCGCCAATCCAAGTTGAGAGGCCAGTGCGCGTCACCGCTTGGCCAAGGCTGATGCCGCCGCCAAATAGGATGAGAACGCCCCAGGGCAATTTCACCGCTTCGCTCCAGGTCAGCAATGCCCGCTTTTCACCCTTTCCGGCGGGGACCAGGAACATCGCGACGGCGCCTGCAGCCGCAATGCCCATATCGCCAATGGCCATCAGCCAAGGCATGTCCCAGCCGTGCGCCCGTGCCGTGATTTGCGCCGGGACGCGGGCGACCCAGAGCATCGCCACAATCCCGAACACGATGGCGGCGCGGGCCTCTGGGGCTGTGATTTGGCCTAAGGCGGAGCGCTGGCTCTGCACCTCTTCGACCGCAGCCGCGCCATCGACCAATTTCGGCAATCCGCGCGTGACAACCCACCACGCGACTGGAATGAGGAGCACCAAAGCGGGAACGCCAAAGCTCATCCATTGTGCGTAGCCAATGGTGGTGTCGGCATTCTCTTCGAGCCACTGAATGGCGATCAAGTTTGTCGGGGTTCCGATCGGGGTGGCGACCCCTCCAATGGAGGCGGCATAGCAGATGCCGAGCAGGAGCGCGGTCACAAAGCGCCCGGTCTCATCTTTCAGCGCCACCGCAGCGGAGATGGCAATCGGCACCATCATCAGTGTCGTGGCTGTGTTCGAGATCCACATCGAGAGCAGCGCCGTTGCGATCATAAAGCCGAGGATCAAAGAGGCCGGGTGCGAGCCCACACGTGAGACAATGTTCAGTGCAATTCGTTTGTGCAGACCCCAGCGCTCAATGCCGAGCGCGATGATGAACCCGCCCAGCAGCAGCATGACGATGGGGCTGGAATAGCCCGCAGAGGCTTCGCGTGCAGAGCCGGCGCCAATCAGTGGAATGATGACCAGTGGCAGCAGCGAGGTGACGGGAATAGGTATGGGTTCGGTGGCCCACCATACCGCCATCCAGGCCAGCAATGCAGCTGTGGCCCAAGCGGAGAAGGATAAACCTTCAGGCGCTCCAATGAGGAGCATGAGAATGGCCGCGCCCGGCCCAAGAAAGAGTCCGATCCGTTTCGGAAGACTTGGCGACTGATCCATCTGTCTACAGGGACGGTCTCGTCCGTCGCTGTCAAGAAATTCTATGTTTCCAAGACCAAATCATTGCGATGAACCAAGGCTGGACGCCCGCGATAGCCCAATTCTTGTTCAATTTGATCGGTTTGAAGTCCGATAATTCGGACCGCATCCTCGGAGCTGTAAGCGGTTACGCCCTTTGCAATCAGGTCTCCATTTGCGGTTTTGATCGCAATCGCCGCGCCGCGCATGAAGTGGCCATCGATCCGGGTTACGCCCACAGGTAGTAAACTTGCGCCTTTCGCCAGCGCGGTTGCCGCGCCTTGGTCCACAAAAGCGGCCCCTTCGGGTGTGAGATGACCGCGGAGCCAAATCTCGCGCGCTTTTTCCGGCGACATACTGGGTAAGATCCAAGTGGCCTTTGCGCCTTGGAGCAGCGTGTCCAAGGGATGGTCGCGGTGGCCTTGCGTGATCACGGTCATGCAGCCTGCGCTATGGGCAATGCGTGCGGCAATGATCTTTGTCGCCATGCCGCCGCTGCCAACGTCGCCCGCTTGATTGCTTTCTCCCGCCATCGCGTCGTGATCGGCATTGAGTTCCTGGATCATCGGCACGTGTTCAGCGCTGGCATCCGTGCGGGGATCAGCGGTGTAGAGACCATCAATATCTGACAAGAGAATGAGCGCGTCTGCGCCGAGCATTTGCGCCACCCGCGCCGCGAGCCGATCATTGTCGCCATAGCGAATTTCATCAGTCGCGACGGAATCGTTCTCATTGATTACTGGAAGCGCGCCAGACTTAAGCAGGGTTTCCAACGTCGCCCGGGCATTCAGCCAGCGGCGCCGGTTCTCGGTGTCTTCGAGCGTCAGCAACGTCTGAGCGACGGCAATGCCAGGTGCTGAAAAAGCGCGCGTGAGGGCGTCCATGAGGAGGGGTTGCCCGAGCGCTGCCGCGGCTTGTTTCTCTTCCAGTTTCTTGGGCCGATCGGGACCAAGCTGGTTACGGCCGAGGGCGATCGCGCCGGATGAAACCAAAACGACATCCTGACCGGCAGCGCGGCGCGCGGCGATATCGAGCGCTAAAGTGTTGAGCCAGTCTTGGCGCGCGCGGCCGTCCTCAGCGACGAGAGCTGATCCGATTTTGACGACGATCCGTTTCGCAGATTTGAGCGCATTTTGCCCTGTTTCAACCGTCATCCGAGCGGGCTCCAATCGGCGTCCGTTTCTTCAGGACTTGCTTCGTCGGCAGCGATTTGGCCAAGCGCCTGCAACATCAGGCCCAAGGTTTCCGTCACGCCAACGCCTGAAACGGCTGAGATGCGCAAAGGCTCATGCCCGCATGCGGCTTTCAAGATTTTGGCTTGCTCATCAACGAGTTCGGTATCGAGCACATCCACTTTAGAAAGCGCGACAAGTTCGGGTTTGGCGGCAAGCTCTGGATCATAGGCTTCCAACTCTTCCCGGATCGAGGTGTAGGCCTGGTCTGGATGGTCCTGCGTACAATCGATCAAATGAAGGAGGACTTTGCAGCGCTCCACATGCCCCAAGAAGCGATGGCCGAGGCCGACACCGTCCGCGGCGCCTTCAACCAGGCCCGGAATATCGGCCAGTACAAAGCGCGATCCTGCGCCAAGATCGACAATGCCCAGGCCGGGATGCAGCGTGGTGAAAGGATAATCGGCGATTTTAGGCTTGGCGGCAGTGGCGCGGCTTAAAAAGGTCGATTTGCCAGCATTGGGGAGGCCGAGCAGCCCCGCATCCGCGATCAATTTCAGGCGAAGCCAAAGCGTAAACTCTTCGCCCGCTTCGCCGGGATTTGAACGGCGGGGGGCTTGGTTGGTTGAGGTCTTAAATCGCAGGTTGCCCCATCCCCCATTGCCGCCGCGCGCCACCATGACGCGCTGGCCGATCTCGGTGAGGTCGGCAATCATGGTTTCCTGGTCTTCTTCAAAAACCTGCGTCCCGACGGGGACTTTGATCGTCTTGTCAGCGCCGCCGCGCCCATGGCGCTGTTTGCCCATGCCATGACCACCGCGTTCCGCCTTGTGGTGCTGCTGGTAGCGGTAATCGATCAGCGTGTTCAGACCTTCGACGGCTTCGATATAGACATGGCCGCCGCGTCCGCCATCGCCGCCATCGGGACCGCCAAATTCGACATAAGCTTCCCGCCGGAAAGAGGCGCACCCATTTCCGCCATGTCCGGCTTTGACGTAGATCTTGGTCTGATCGAGAAACTTCATGGTCGCTCTTTTTCGCTAATGCGCGGCGAGACGCAAGGCTAAGTCGGGGTCTGTGCCCTTGGTATAGCGAATGGCGGGGCTCTCAGTCCCGCACGCTTTGCCGTAAAGGTGGACCTGACCAACGGGCGTGAATCCGAGTTTTTCTAAGATCCGCCCGGAGGCCGGGTTATCGACAAAATGGCCTGAAACAAATTGCCGGATCGACATGGCGGTTTCAGCCCAGTCCATAACCGCTTCTGCCGCCTCGGTGACATAGCCTTGGCCCCACCAAGGTTTGGCGAGCCAGTATCCGATTTCCCAAACGCCCATGGGCTTTAGGTCGAGGCCAACGCAGCCCATGACGCCTTCTTCTGGTCGCGTCATAAGCAGGACATAAGAGGTGTCTTCCGCCCAGCCTTTAGGGATGGTTTCAAGCCAGTCTTCGGCGTCAGAGAGTTGGTATGGATACGGCGCGCGCCCAAGATTCCAGGCAACCTCTTTGACCCCGATGCGCGCCGCGATTTGCGGGGCGTCATGAGGCAGAGGCGGCCTTAGCAGCAGCCTTTCTGTGCGCAAGATCAGTGGATTTGCCATGTCGCGCTCCTAGTGCGCCTCGCCCATCGCAAAGGACGGGTCTCTGCTGAGCGCATAACGCCAAGCCGGGTCTTTGCCACCCCGTGCACTGCTAAACATCATCTTTTCGCCAACCCGAACAAAGCCGAGTTTTTCGAGCACGCGCCCGGATGCTGGATTGTCCTGAAAGTGACCGGCGACGAATTGTGTGACGCCAAACTCGCGCTCGCCCCAAGCCAGGAGCGCCTGGGCAGCCTCAGTCGCGACGCCTTTCCTTTGCACGGCTTTATCGACCCAATAGCCGATCTCCCAAGCGGCACCGGAGGCGTGGTTAAAGCCGACAGACCCTATAACACCGGCCTCTGCATGGGTGATCACAAAGGCATATTCTGTCCCCGCCTCGCGTGCTTTCACCGTATGAGCGATCCAGTCGAGTGCATCTTGCGGCGCATACGGATGCGGCAGCCGCGCAAGATTGCGGGCCATGTCTTTATCGTTCACGCAGCAAGCGATCTGCCGCGCGTCTTTGTCCCTCGGCGGTCGCATGAAGAACCGCTCTGATTTAAACTCGAATGATCCACCCATTTGAGGTCTCCATTGGGAGGCAAAGAAAAAGGGAGGCAGTGGCCTGCCTCCCTCTGGAACTTCTTGGCCACTCCCCGGCGGCCTGGACGGGGCCGCGCTATTCTGCTGCGTCCGCGAGCGGTGTCACTGACACGTACTGACGGTTATTGCGCTTGCGCGTAAACTGCACTTTGCCTTCGACAAGTGCGTAGAGCGTATGATCTTTGCCCATGCCGACGCCGCGACCGGGATAGGTCTTGGTGCCGCGCTGGCGGATAATGATATTGCCTGGGATCACGTGCTCGCCACCATATTTCTTGGTGCCAAGGTATTTAGGATTTGAATCGCGTCCGTTCTTCGACGAGCCGCCTGATTTCTTATGAGCCATAACCGGTCTCCAATCTCTTATTCGAGCTTATACCCGAACACTTAACCTTTCGCGAGCTCTTTCGCCTGGGCGACCCAGTCATTGCTCTCAAACTTACCAGATGCGCCGATCTTCTCTTCAAGCGCTTCAATGTCGGCTTTCTTCATTTTCGCGATTTGCGCGAACGTGGTGATGCCTTCTGCTTCCAGCTTGCCGGCAAAGACTTTGCCGAGCCCCTTCATTTTCGTCAGGTCGTCTGCTTTCGCCGGAGCGGCTTCTTTCTTAGGCGCAGCCTTCTTAGCGGCTGGCTTCTCGGCCTCTGCCTTCTTAGCAGCCGGCTTCTTCGCCTCAGTTTTCGCTGCAGCCTCTTTCTTAGGAGCGGCGTCTTTCTTCGGCGCGGCCTTTTTCTTGGCTGGCGCTTTCTTGCCGTCGGCGAGGATAGAATCGATGGTCACAACGGTCTCAAGCTGACGGTGACCTTTCTTGCGGCGATAAGTGTTGCGCTGACGCTTCTTCATGATCAGCACTTTGGCGCCCTTGCGCTGCTCAGCAACGGTGCCGACCACGCTCGCCCCAGAAACCATGGGTTCACCAATGGTTACTTTCTTATCGTCGCCCAGCATCAAAACGTTTTCAAACGTGACGCTTTCACCTGCGTCTGCAGTGAGCTTTTCAATGACGATCTCATCGCCTTCGGCAACTTTATACTGTTTGCCACCTGTCTTAATGACCGCGAACATGGCGCTCGTCCTTCTCAGAACTCAAAAAATGAAACTTTGGCCGCTGCCGAACCCGGCGCGGACATGAAGGCGCGGGTAAACACCAAACACGTCCCCGAGTCAAACCTATTTCCGCATGAAATGCAGGGTCGTTACGGGCCCATACTTTTGGGGCCGAATTCAGACCCATTTTTTGCGCTCAGTTGCGAGCTTTAAAGGGTCATGCCGCCATCGACAAAAATTGTCTGTCCGCACACATAAGAGGCGAGTGGAGAGGCCAAGAAAATTGCCGCACCGGCAATCTCTGAGGGTTGCCCCATGCGTCTAAGTGGAATGGCGCGCAGCGAGCCTTCCAAGCGTTTCGGGTTTTCTGTCGTCACTTTGGTGAGCTTGGTATCGACGAGACCGGGCGCGACGCCGTTCACGCGAATGCCATCGCGCGCATAGGCTTGCCCAAGGGTCTTGGTCAGGCTGATTGCGCCTGCTTTTGAGGCGGCATAAGCAGGATTGCCGATATTGGCGCGAATGCCGGAGACAGAGGACACGATGATGATCGACCCGTTGCGGGCGCTGAGCTGGGCGTGGAATTTTTCTGAGCAATGCATGAGGCTGTCGAGATTGACCGACATGACTTCGTCCCAGCCTTCCCGTTCAAACTCAGCGCGTTGATAAGCGACGATGCCTTGCGACAAGACCAAGACGTCGAGCTGATCAAATGGCTCTGCGGCCGCGGTGATTTTGTCAGGATCTCCGACATCGACTTGCGCATAAGAAAGCCCGGTTAAGTCTGACCCTTCTGCGGCGTCATAGTCTGAGGCGTCCGGGCGTGTGCCCCACACGGCAACATCCGCGCCATCTGCGCGAAACGCTTGCGCAATTCCATTCCCTATCCCACTCGAGCCACCAATGACCAAAACGCGCTGTCCTGTGAAGTCTAAACGGGGCAAAATTCTCTCCTTCGCGCGCTCATCCTATTTCCTTCGCGGAAGGTTGAAAAGTTCCGCCCGAATGGCCGTATTTTCTATTTAAACCCCTGACTCACATAAAAAAATACAAAATGAGACACTCAGAGCATGAAGATGATACGAACTGGCATTTATCGATCACTGATACACTAAAGCAACACTCATTTGTGAATATGTGAAGGCAATGTAACAGCGCGTTGACGTTGAAAGAGACCGAGGTGTAGCGTCCCAGCATTCTGGGAAAAAAGGGGTCCCAGGAGGCCAAATTCTCGCGGTGAGAGGCAAGAATTTGCTCATTAAAGCTATACACAGGGAGATTCCACGTGAAAGGGAATTCTATTAAAACACATCTGCTTGCGACGTCTGTGATCGCAGGTCTGATGAGTGCCGCGCTTGCGGCACCTGCTGTCGCACAGGATGCGGACGAGGACGAAGCACGTCAAGAAACCGTGCTCGTAACCGGTTCGCGTATTGCGCGGACAGATCTGCTTGCAGCGTCGCCGGTCAATACGGTGAATGCTGAAGCGATTGAGATTGCGGGCGCAACAAATGTTCAGGACATCCTGAACGAGCTGCCAGCGACCGGTGTTCCGGCTCTGACCGACACGAACTCAAACTTCACCCTGAACGGTGGTGGTGTTAACCTCGTCAACCTGCGTAACCTTGGGTCTGACCGGACTTTGGTTCTCGTAAACGGCCGTCGTCACGTCGGTGGTGTTGCTGGTAGCCCAGCTGTTGACGTGAACATGATCCCTTCAACCCTGATCGAACGTGTAGACGTTGTGACCGGTGGTGCTTCAGCTGTTTACGGTTCTGAAGCTGTCGCTGGTGTTATCAACATCATCTACAAAGACGACTTTGAAGGCGTTGAAGTCAACGCACGCTACGGTGACTCTTTCGAGGGTGGCGGTCGCGAAGAAGACCTGAACGTCACAATCGGTTCGGCCTTTGCTGACGGCCGCGGTCACGCGACCTTCTTCGGTGGTGTATCTAACTCTGGTATCCTTCGCGCGACAGATCGCGAGATCTCAGAAGGCGATGCGGTTAACTCATCTTTCGGTCCATTTGGTTCATTCCAAATCCCTGGAGGTGGCTTTATTACGCTCGACCGCGATACAGGTCTGTTCGACAAGCCGTTCGTGAACGCAGAAGACGGTTTTGACCGTAACGCTGTTCGTTTGAACCGTGTTCCAACTGAACGTATCCAGTTTGCGTCAAACATCGACTATCAAGTCAACGACTACGTCAACGTGTTTGGTGAGCTGAGCTATAACCAAGTTGAGTCATTCCAGCAGCTCGAGCCGACCATTATCGGTCAGTTCATTTCTGTTGGTTCCGTGCCGAACGTGAACATGCCGGTTGATAACCCATTCTTGCCTGCTGAACTGCGGGCAGCCATCTTGGCCGCTGATCCAATGGCGACCGAAGTCACCTTCCGCCGCCGCTTTACGGAGCTCGGTCCTCGTACGACTGACCAGCAACGTCAAACCTTCCGTTATGTCATGGGTCTTGAAGGCACCGCGCCTGAGTCCATGGGCGGATTTGACTGGGAAGTTTACTACCAAAATGGTCGTCAAACTCAGGACCGCGTAAACGGCGGTATCGCCAATACGCTGAACGTGTTTAACGCTCTGCGCGCTGAGCCAGATGGCATGGGCGGCTTCCAGTGTGTTGACGAGATCTCTCGTAGCCTCGGTTGTGTACCTGTGAACTTCTTCGGTGCTGGCACTGTTAGCGGCGACGCGTTGGACTTCATCAACGTGACGGCGCAAACCACCTCGCGTGCCGAACAAGAAGTGTTCGCTGCAACCATCACGGGTGACGCATTTGAACTGCCAGCCGGTCCAATCGGATACGCATTCGGTGCTGAGTACCGTAGCGAAGAGTCTAAGTTCGTCTCAGACGCCTTGGCGGCAACCGGTCTGACGACTGGTAACACGTCTCCAAGCGTGAACGGCTACTATGACGTCACTGAGTACTTTGCTGAGGTTCTGGTTCCAATTCTGTCTGGCGCGCCATTGGCAGAAGAGCTGACCTTCGAAGGCGCTTACCGCGTCGCTGATTACAGCACCATTGGTTCAACAGATGCCTACAAAGCGTCTTTGATCTGGAAACCAATTGAAGACCTGACCCTTCGCGGTGGCTTCAACACGGCGACCCGTGCACCAAACATTAGTGAACTCTTCGATCCAGGTTCTGAGACTTTCCGTAGCTTTGTCGACCCGTGTAACTTCGCAGGTGCCGGTGGTCTATCCGGCGACGGAATCACCACTTACACTGCAGAATCTGCTGCGGCTCAAGCAAACTGTGCCACCTTCCCAGGTGCCGCAACGCTTGACCAAGGTGCTTTGAACATCCGCTCTGCGGGTGGTTTTGCAGCGGGTAACCCAAACCTCAACGAAGAGACGGCGGAAACGACCACATTCGGTATCGTTTACTCTCCATCTTATGTTGATGGCCTGAACATCACGATCGACTATTATGACATTCTCATTGAGGATGCGATCCAGAGCTTCTCTGCTCAGGACACGGTCGACCAGTGTGTGCGTCAGCCTAGCTTCCCGAACAACCCATTCTGTGCGCTCATTCAGCGTGACCCAACCACCGCTCTTGTTCTGCGTATTGACGCGTTCGAGATCAACGTGGCTGAGCTGCAAGCTGAAGGTGTTGACTTCACAGTTGATTACTCAACTGAGTGGGCTGGCATTGACTGGTTCGGTGCTGTTGTCGGTAACTACCGCATGACAGAATCTCGCCTGCCATTCGCAGGTGGCGACGTTATCGATGATGTCGGTGAAGTTGGTTCTCCAGAATGGTCACTCAACACGCAACTTATCGCGAACTATGACAAGTGGCGCGTCGGTTGGTCTACCCGTTGGATCGATGAAGTGAACATCGACAACGAGAACCCAACCGCTGGCCCAGCTGATGCGAACGGTAAGATCGACAGCTTCTGGTACCACGATGTGAACGTGAACTATCAGTTCAACGACACATTCGACATCTCTGTCGGTATCGATAACCTGTTCGACGAAGAGCCACCGTTCCTCGGTCAAGGCGTCAACGGCGACGTAACCGGTACGAACACAGCTGCTGATGTCTACGACATCCTCGGCCGTTACGGTTACGTCAACTTCCGGGCACGCTTCTAGTCGCCTGGTTTGACAACAAAGTGGGGCTCGTCTGAGCGCCACGACCAAATCGAAAGCCCCGCCGATCTCGGCGGGGCTTTTTGTATCGGTCGCGGAAACGCGCGAACGTGCTTGCCGAGTAGATTTTCAGAGAAAAGTGGCGGTGAGACAGGGATTCGAACCCTGGAGACGGGGATACCGCCTACACGCGTTCCAGGCGTGCGCCTTCGACCACTCGGCCACCTCACCGTAAGCGGCGGGTATACTTCAGGTGTGCGATATCGCAAGGCTCGACATTGCAGTTGGCTGCACTTCGCCCATATTGTGCAGGACGCTGATCAACGGAGCCTTTAAAAATGTTGTTCTCACGCAAACCTCTTGCCCTTCCGAGCCGAGAAACGGCGCTGCCTGGACGGGCCATGGCGATCCCGACAGCGGACACCCATTTCGTCTATGGACGTCCGCTCAATGCGCCGGTGCCGGAAGGGATGAAAGAGATCGTCTTTGCGCTGGGCTGCTTTTGGGGCGCAGAGCGGGTCTTCTGGCAAACGGACGGGGTTTATCTGACACAGGTCGGCTATGCGGGCGGCTATACGCCCAATCCAACCTATGAAGAGGCCTGTTCGGGCCAGACCGGGCACACCGAAGTGGTGCGCGTGGTTTATGACCCGGCCCTTGTGAGCCTCGAAGCCTTGCTCAAACTGTTCTGGGAAAGCCATGACCCAACCCAAGGCATGCGCCAGGGCAATGACATTGGCACGCAATATCGCTCAGCCATTTACACCTATAGCGATGAGGACCTCGCCGTCGTCAAAGACAGCCAGGCCGCCTATCAAAAGGCGCTGTCTGCGGCGGGGCGCGGCGAGATCACAACCGAGATTAAACCGCTGGACGCATTCTTCTTTGCGGAAGACTATCACCAGCAATATCTGGCGAAGAATCCAGGTGGCTATTGCGGGATTGGCGGCACAGGTGTGACCTGCCCAATGCCGGGCGCGCACGCACTGGACTAGATCGTAGAGCCACTCGTGACAGAGAATCGCTTGCGATTCCCGAGCATGGTTTGGCCCTGCTGAACCGCACGATTGGTGGCTTGCGCGACGCGTAAAACGGGGTCGGCTTTGAGAAGATCCACCGCGACTTTCAAATGGTCCATCGCTTCACGTACGCGGACCGGATCGAAATTGATTTCAGACAGTCCGAGCAGTGCGCGGCCGAGATCTATGCGCGCCTGAATGGCATGGGAGGGCACCAATTGGGTCTCGCTCGACAACCGTTTGCGGCGCAATTCGGCCACGCGTTTGAGATGCGCTTCGCCGCCAATATGCAGCGCCATGGAGGCATAATCGGTTTCCAGCGTCAGCGCCGTTCGGGACGGGAGCGCCTCTTGTTCGCCTAGGCATTCCAGCAGAATATCTGCGACGGGGGCGAGCTTGTCGGCCTTGAACGCGGTGCCGTCGGCAAGGCCGGGCTGCAAAGCGCGGGCGACCAAATAGGCCGCAACGCGAGAGGTCGTGGCCTCACTTGCAGCGGTGATCTCTGGGAAGAAGCCTTCCAGATGCATGG
>JBCBDI010000004.1:0-14500 GCA_038529885.1 Pseudomonadota bacterium | reverse complement strand
GCTTGAGGGTTCGCCTTTGCCGCGCTGACGCCGGCCCCAGAGGACCAAGTCTGTGGATGATTTTTCCAGATAATCCGTCGCTGCCGCGCGCAGACCTCTGGCACCCTTGGCGCGCATCCGAGGCGCGCGGACAATCTCAACCGGTGTGCCAAACACAAAAAGACCGAGATGGGCGTCCAGGGCGTCAACGATGGCTTTGGTCTGCTGACCGCCTTTCGGCCCGATAATGGGGGCGACGGCGATGCCAAAACCTTGCGTCGAGCGCCGTTTCCGGCTGGCAAGCATGGTCTGGAGCGTGCGCATGCCGATCGCCGCGCCTTGCAGGGCTTTCCAGCAAACATAGAGGCCAAAAGCTATCGCTGCGCCAAACCCAATGGCACTCCAAACCGTCGATCCAGCGATCGTGGCATTGAACCAATCTATCAAGGGGGCAAGCTGCGACGGCATCAGGCGTCTCGGACAAAGTTACGAATACTGCTTGTCCGTTACCGCAGAGAAGGGCGTTTTCGCAACGTAAAATCACTGCTAGGGCGAGATTCCATGGATCACCGCGTCGGGAGGATCACACTTGAATCACTGTCGAACCCGGTTCGCCCCGTCCCCGACCTATTATTTGCACTTGGGGCACGCCGCGTCTGCCTTTCACGTTTGGCGGACCGCGGAAGCGCACGGAGGTGAGGTTTTATTACGGATCGAGGATATCGATACGACCCGGTGCCGCCCTGAATATACCGAGGCGATTTATGAAGATTTGGCCTGGCTCGGATTTGAGTGGCCTGAGCCAGTGCGGGTGCAGTCTGAACACTTCGAGGTCTATAAACAGACGGTCGCGGCACTGACCGCGAGGGGGCTGACCTATCGCTGTTTTCGGACACGTACGGAGCTTGCGGCTTTGCCCGATCCAAAATGCCCAGGCCCGCACACACCAGACGAGGAAAACCGGCGGCTGGAGACCGGAGACGCCTTTGCGTGGCGTTTGTCTTTGCAGGCCTGCCGAGAGGCGCTCGGGACGCAGTGGAGCCGGTTGAGCTATCAGCTTGCTTCTGATCAAGGCGTTGCCCACGTCCCCGCGCGGCCTGAGATTGAAGGGGATGCGGTGCTCGCGCGCAAGGACAGTCCGAGCGCGTATCATCTTGCCGCGACGCATGATGACGCGCTGCAAGGCATGACCCATATCATCCGCGGCGAAGATCTGATTGACGCGCCGCATATCCAGACCCTGTTACAGGTGCTGATGGGCTGGCCGCATCCGGTCTATTTACACCATGCATTGATCTTGGATGAGGATGGCGCAAAGCTCTCCAAGAGAGAAAAGAGTGCGACCCTAGCGAGTTTACGGGCCGATGGGGTCACGCCTGAACAAATCAAGCGGCGATTGGGGTTTGCATAGAATGCAGGGTGAGGAAAGCTCCCGAACTTTACCCATTTGGGCCGGACCTTTGATGGTCTTGCTAGGCGGGACCTTTATCGGTCTTGCACCGATTGGCTTACGCTTAGGCCTCGATGATCTTGGGCCACAAGCGATTGCTTTTTGGCGCTATGCGCTCGCTCTGCCCTTAATGTTCCTGCTGGTGGTGATCGTTCAGAAGGGCCTTCCGGCAAAACCCAATCGATTTGTGATCATCGGCGGCACCTGCTTTGCGCTCGATATGGGGCTTTATCATTGGTCACTGACCCTGACGACGGTGGCGAACGCGACGTTCCTCGTCAATCTCGGGAATATTTGCGTTGGCCTCGCGGCGTGGGCGTTTTTGAAAGAGCGGCCCTCCCTATCTTGGGTTCTGGCGGCTTTGATTGCAGGCACTGGCGCTGCGGCCCTGTCGCTCGGAGGCGGCATCGACGCTAAGGCAGATTTACGCGGTGATTTGATCGCGCTCGCGGCGGCCGCCTTAGTGGCTTGCTATATCGTCGCTTCAAAAGTCGCGCGCCGAACGCTTACCGGTCTTGAAACCATCTTTTGGCTGACGGCCGTGGAAGTCATCGTGGCTGGGGTGTTGGTGATCGGCTTTCAAGAACGATTCTTCCCGGCGGAGTTAAGCGGTTTCCTTGTGCCGCTTTTTCTGGCCGTCTTCGCGCAGCTTGGCGGGCAAGGCCTCATCGTCACGGGCCTTGGTCATACGCCTGCCGCGATTGCCGGAGTCTTGGTCGTCATCCAGCCGGTCGTTGCGGCGGCGATTTCTTGGCACCTGTTCGACGAACCATTGGCGCCGCTTCAAGCAGGCGGCGGATTGCTGATCCTCGTCGGTATTGTCATCTCGCAACGCGGGGCAGGTCGGGCTACATCAAAACCGTCACAGGAACCGATTAAGGCCTTTGTTGATTAGGCCAGCTTTTTGGGAGTTGCTCATGCGCCTTGCTCTATCCTTCACCGCTGCGGCCTTTGTTGTCGCTTGTGCAACGGTCTCAACGACGGCGGTTATGCAGTCTAACGGGGCGGGCTCGAATTATAGCGATCGCGCACAAGTGCCGATCCAAACGGGCGACATGTATTATCAAACCGCGGAAACGGCTGTTTTGAATCGGGTCAGTGAAGACTTTGCTCCGCGCGCCAAGAATGTGATCATTTTTGTCGGAGATGGGATGGGGATTTCGACCATCACGGCGGGTCGGATCTATGCTGGCCAAAAACGCGGGCTTGATGGGGAGAGCTTTAAGCTCGCCATGGAAACGCTTCCCCATATGGCGCTGTCGCGGACTTATAGTCACGACTTCCAAGTCTCCGATAGTTCATCAACCGCGACGGCCATGGTGGCGGGCGTGAAAACCCGGTCGGGCGTTGTCGGCGTGACCCATGAGGTACCGCGCGGAAACTGTGCCAGCGCGCTTGGACAGGGGACTGATACGCTGTTTGAGCTCGCCGAACGCCAAGGCCTCGCAACCGGGATCATTTCAACCGCGCGCATCACGCACGCCACACCCGCCTCCACCTATGCAGAGTCTGCTAATCGGAATTGGGAAGATGATACCAGTTTTGGAAACGCGGATCGCACCGGCTGCGCAGATATTGCGAGCCAGCTGATTGATTGGCCCGAAGGCGACGGCTTTGAGGTCGCAATGGGCGGCGGGCGGCAACATTTCTTGACCGTAGAAATGACAGATCCTGAATATGAGGATTGGACAGGGCGGCGTCTCGACATGCGAGATTTGACGGGGGCCTGGCGTTCTAAATCAGAGGCACATGAAGTCGTATTCACCGGCGAGGAGTTTGCAGCGATCGACTTCGATAGCGACACGCGCGTGCTCGGGCTGTTTGAGCCTTCTCATATGCAATACGAACTCGATCGGGGCGAAGAGCCTTCGATTGCCGATCTCACACGCGCGGCGATTACCCGCCTCTCAAGAGATGAGGATGGCTATGTCCTGATGGTCGAAGGCGGCCGTATCGATCATGCGCATCATGGTGTGAATGCGTCGCGCGCGCTTGAGGATACAGATGCTTTTGATCTTGCGGTCGCGGCGGCGATGGAGATGACCGACATCGAGGACACGCTGATCATTGTGACGGCGGATCACAGCCATACCATGACCATGGCGGGCTATCCGCGCCGCAACAATCCCATCCTTGGAAAGGTCAAATACCCGACCGGCGCTGTGGCGCGCGGCGCGGACGGCAAGCCCTATACGACTTTGGCTTATGCGAATGGCGAGTCGGCGTGTCGCCGTCTGGAAAGTGGGGCCACAAATTGCACCCGGCTCGATATCAGCGATGTGGATACGACGGAGAAAGACTATTTGCAGCAATCGCTCGTGTTCATGGGTTCGGAAACCCATGGCGGCGAAGACGTAGCCATATTTGCGCAAGGACCTGGCGCAGACCTCGTGCGCGGGGTCATGGACCAGAACGAAATTTTCCACGTCATGGGCTTTTCTAGCGGCCTGGTTGCGGCGCGCCCGTCGCTCGCGGACGTCTCTACAGAATAAATTTGGAGAGATCGGCATCACCGACGAGATCAGAAAGCTGTGCGGTGACATAGTCTTCCGTGATCGTCACGGTCTCACCCTTGCGGTCTGAAGCGGTGAAGCTGACCTCGTCTAAGAGCCGTTCCATAACAGTGTGCAGACGGCGCGCGCCGATATTCTCGACCGTGTCATTCACTTTCACCGCAAGATCGGCGAGCGCATCGATGGCTTTTTCATCGAACTCCAGCGTTACCTCTTCGGCTTCCATCAAAGCTTGATGCTGGCGAATGAGAGAGGCTTCTGGCTCCACCAAAATGCGGCGCATATCATCGCGCGTGAGGGCGGTGAGTTCGACACGGATGGGCAAGCGACCTTGCAGTTCGGGCAGGAGGTCTGAGGGTTTGGCAACATGGAACGCGCCGGAGGCGATGAAGAGGATATGGTCGGTCTTCACCGGCCCGCGCTTGGTCGACACGGTCGTGCCCTCGATTAAAGGTAGAAGGTCGCGCTGGACGCCTTCGCGGCTGACATCTGCGCCAGAGCGGCCAGACGCGCCGGCCACTTTGTCAATCTCGTCCAAGAAGACGATCCCGTCTTCTTCAACGGCGCGGACGGCGTCGCGAGCGATCGTGTCTTCGTCGATCAGCTTGTCGGCCTCTTCATCGATGAGCGGCTGATAGGCTTCGCGCACCGTGGTGCGCACACGTTTGGTGCGCCCGCCCATGGCTTTGCCGAGCATATCGCCGAGATTGATCATGCTCATCGAGCCGCTGCCGCCCGGCAAATCCATCATTTGCATCGGATTGTTTGACTCGGCGAGATCAATATCGACGGCCTTGTCGTCAAGCTCGCCATCGCGAAGCTTGCGGCGGAACACTTCGCGGGTCGAGGATTGCGCGTCTTCGCCGACGAGCGCGTCTAAGAGGCGTTCTTCGGCGGTGTCGCGGGCTTGGTCTTCGACCGTTTTGCGTTTCTGGTCGCGCAGCATGCCAATCGCGGACTCGACCAGATCGCGTACGATTTGTTCCACATCGCGCCCGACATAGCCCACTTCGGTGAACTTGGTCGCTTCCACTTTCAAGAAAGGCGCATTGGCCAGTTTGGCGAGGCGGCGAGACACCTCGGTTTTACCGACGCCCGTGGGGCCGATCATAAGGATGTTTTTAGGCGTAATCTCATCGCGCAAACCTTCAGGGGCTTGCTTGCGGCGCCAACGGTTGCGCAAAGCGAGGGCGACCGCGCGCTTTGCATCAGATTGTCCAACAATGTGGCGGTCGAGTTCAGAAACGATCTCGGCGGGCGTCAGTGTGGTCATGTCCAGTCCTTAGGCCGGTTCAGGCGGGAATACCCGGCTCCATGTGCCGCCTTTTGGGAAAAATACAAGCGCTGCTCTGCGCGCCGTCTTCCAACCTGCGCCGAGAAGGACGACGCCTGTTCCGATCAAGATTGTGACCATGATGAAGATGTTGGACGCATCAAGACCGGCGCGGCTGAGCACGAAGCTGAGCGTTACAATGAAGGTGATGAGGCTCGCAGCGATCAAAGCGCGGCGATTGAGCGCCAGCGACATGATCCCAATCGTCAGGAGCAGCACCAACAAAGTGAGCCCTTGCGTGGCATTGTCCGTGCCGCTGGTCGAGCCGGCAAAGATGTTCGAGCCAGTCACCATGGTGCTGACGCCGATAATCACTTGCGGTGCAGCAGCGAGGTGGAGCCAGAAAGCATTGTCTGAGGCTTTGCGAATGCGCTCTGGGTCTTTCATGTCGTACCAAACCGCGACGGCGAGGGTGCAAAGCCCCATCAAGAAGAAGCCCGCGCCCCCGATCAACCAAGCAGCGTTGCCGAAGAAGCCGAGGAAGACGTAGATCGCGCCAGCGAGCCCAAGGGCGAGTACGGCAAGAGAGAAGGGCAGTCGGAACCGCCAATAGACTAGGCCCGCCGCGCCAGCCGACGCCAAGAAAGCGGTCATGCCAAGGCGGCCCGTCGTGCCGAAAATATCGAGCACGTCAAACTCAATTCCAATGCCCATTTGACTGCCGACAAAGGCGGTTACGGCGAGCGAGATAAAGCTCGCAAAGATCAAGGTCAGCGCCATGCTCGGTAAAAGCAGGCGGCGGCGGCCGCAGAAATACTCCAGCAGCACCCAGGCGAGCCCGCCAACCACTAGGGCTGAGACCACGCCAGCGAGAATAGAGCCCGACAAGAGCGCGGGCGAGGCGATCATGCCGACCATGGTCGACACGCCGATGAACAGAATGATCAATCCAAGCGTGATGAAGACATCATTGAAATTTGCAAGGAAACGCAGATTCTCCTGCCCGATCTGCTCATTGCCTATGCCATCATCTTTGCGGGAGAGGAGGAACGCTTCCAGACGCGAGGCTTGATCGGCGCTGAGAATGTTGGCGCCGACCGCTGCTCGCAGATCCGTGCGATCAAACATCCAAGACCTCAACCGTGAAGTGGGCATTGGTGTAGACGCAAATGTCGGCGGCGATTTCCATCGCTTTGCGACCGAGCGTCTCTGCGTCTTTTTCATAATCGACCAGCGCCCGCGCGGCGGAGAGGGCATAGTTCCCGCCAGAACCAACCGCGACGACGGGATATTCTGGCTCCAAGACATCCCCGGAGCCTGTAATCACCAAGGTCGTCTCTTTGTCCGCGACGATGAGGAGCGCCTCGAGCTTTTGCAGATATTTCTCGGTCCGCCATTCTTTGGCGAGTTCGACCGCGGCGCGTTGCAATTGATTGGGGAAGCGCTCGAGTTTTTGTTCCAGTCGTTCAAACAGCGTGAACGCATCAGCGGTGGCCCCTGCAAAGCCGGCCAGAATATCGCCGCCGCCAATGCGGCGGACTTTTCGTGCATTGCCCTTCATCACGGTCTGACCCATGGACACTTGTCCATCGCTCAGCATCGCAACGTGCTTATCGGTTCTGACGGCGAGAATGGTCGTTCCATGCCATTCCGGGCCAATCGAAGATTTATCGTTTATCATAAAACTCTAATTGGCGAGGAAATGCTAAAAAAGCAAGCCCTTTGATCGCTGGGGCGCAGTTAGGCACTGATCCGCTGTGCCATAAAGGGCTGAGTTTTCAGCATTTCTTCGAAGGCTTCAGCGACGACCGGTGGGCTGTAGAGGAAGCCTTGGCCAATATCGCAGGCGCGTTCTTTGAGGAATGCCGCCTGGGCTTCGGTTTCAACCCCTTCACCGACGACGGTCATGCCGAGCGTATTGGCGAGCGAGATGATCATGTCGACAATCGCATTCGATTGAGGGTCGTGCGGTGTGCCGGTGAGGAATTGGCGGTCAATCTTGAACACATCAAAATCGATCTCTGTCAGGACAGCGAGGTTTGAGTGTCCGGTGCCGAAATCATCCATGGCGAGCTTGATGCCGAGACGGCGTAGCGGCTCAACCACGGCCCGCACGCGGTCAGGCTGCTGAATGGCGAGGCTTTCGGTAATTTCAATTTCAAACTGGCGCGGCGACAGGCCAGACTTCGCAAGCGAGTCGAGGATGGTCTCGGCCAGATTGTCATTCTCGAACTGGCGCGGCGAGACGTTGACGGCAAGATTGATCATGTGTCCGGCTTCGGCCCATTTGGCCGTCTGGACGCAAGCCTTGCGCATGATCTGGTCACCTATGCGGCTGATTAGGCCGGTTTCTTCTGCGAGCTCGATAAAGACCGATGGAGACACCAGGCGGCCATTCTCGAGCTGCCAGCGGGCGAGGGCTTCCGCGCCGGAGATGCGGCCGGTTTTAAGGTCAATTTTGGGCTGGAAGAGCGGGACGAAGCGATCTTCGGCGACGGCTTGTCTGAGCTCGGCTTCAAGCTTCAGCTTCGCATCGCGCTGACGTTCAAGCTTCGGCGAATAGAAGGCAAAGCCGGTGCGAGATTTGCGCTTCAAGTCTTCGACAGTGGCCAAAGCCCGGTCCATGACTTTCGAGATCGTGTCGCCATCTTGTGGCATCAGGACGATGCTGCCGCGTTGGGCGACTTGCACAGATTGCTGATTGTAGCGCAGAGGAATGCGGAACTCGCCGAGCAGCTCGCGAATGATCCCAGCAACTTCATCCCGGGTGACGTGCTCTTTGACGAGGAGGGCATACTTCTCGGCGAAGAGGCTGCCCAGGCGCCAATTCTCAGGGTTATGGCCGTGTTTGAGGGCGGCTTGATTGGTGAAGATCTTCAGGCGATCGGCAATCTCGGTGTGAGCTTCGGTGGGTAGGCTGAGATGGGTTGCTTCAACGCCGTGCTGCTGCGGTTCGAACTCAATCGTGATCAGAACCGCATTGCCGGCCGGAGAGAGGTGTTGGATCGCGCCGCGGACTTCGTCAAAGAAGGCGCGTTCGGTGAGCAGGCCCGTGCGCTCATCAATCCGCGCTGAGGCGCGAAGGTTCTCAAGCTCTTTCGAAACGCGCCGTGTCGCTCGCGTGGTTTCGAGCGCGAGTTGGCGGAACTCTGAAAACGCAAAATCGGTCACACGGCGGCGGCCAGTGCCAGCCAGGCTATAGTCGCCAATCAGGGCGGTGACTTGCCCAACAGACTTGCCGACCGTTGCAGCGAAGCCGCGCATGACGAGGGCCGCCAGGGCCGCGATGCCGAAACAGATGAGGACGGCGAGCCAAAGCGGCAATGGGGGTTTGTAGGGGATCGCGTGGGCGTAGGAGAGGGTGCCGAAAGACTGGCCATCATGGGCCAGTTTAAACTCAGTCGCGCGATCGAGATTGTTGGGCGCCATATTGCCCATCATCACAGCACCATCGACGCCGCGAATGATGGCGCGGTCCGCCAGGACATCGTCCATGGCGCTATCGACCGCGGCAAGTTCGCCATCGGCCAAAGCCAAACTGGTCATCTCTGCGACCTGCAAACCGCTTTGATGAGCGTTGCTATGATAAGCATTCCAGGACTGTGAGAAGTAAAAGACTGTGAAGGCAGCGGCCAATGCGAGCGCTAAGGAGAACGCCGCCAACGTCAACACGTTAGCGAAGCTCGCTCTGGCGAACGATCTGGTCAATGCTCGAACCGGCTTCAAACCAATTCCCTTCGTACCCTACACAACCCTCGAATCCTGTTGTGACGACAATTGTTTAGGGAGTCGTGAACAGATCTGTGCTAGTCGACACTGAAAATAAACCTTATCTGGGCTCGCATGACTGACAGAACCGCAAAAGTTTCGCGCAAAACGAAAGAGACCGACATTACGGTTTCGGTGAACCTCGATGGCACCGGAAAGACCGAAATCTCAACAGGCATCGGCTTTTTCGATCATATGCTGGACGCCCTTGGCCGCCATTCTTTCATCGATCTGAAAGTCGATACGAAGGGCGATTTGCACATTGATGGCCACCACACTGTGGAAGATACGGGCATTGTCATCGGTCAGGCGATTAAGAAAGCGCTTGGAGATTTTGCCGGCATTACCCGCTATGGCCATGCTTACCTGCCAATGGACGAGACTTTGAGCCGGGCTGCGGTCGATCTCTGTAAGCGGCCATACTTCATCTGGAAGGTCGACTTTCAGCGCGACAAAATTGGCGACATGGACACTGAGCTCTTCAAAGAGTTCTTCCAGGCGCTCGCGGGCAATGGCGGCATGTGCCTGCACATTGAGAACCTCTATGGTGAGAACAATCACCATATCGCTGAGAGCAGCTTTAAAGCGGTCGCGCGCGCCCTGCGCATGGCGGTTGCGCCCGACGCGAAACTCGCCGGGGCGCCCGCCAGCACAAAAGGCAGCCTCTAAATCGGCTTTTGCGGACAGATCAGATATTTCTGACCCGTCGTCTTGGCATTGTATTTCGCGACGACGTCCGCCTTCAACGCGTCTGATAGAGACAGCTCGTCGGTGTAATGGCTGGCAAATGTCGTTGTGAGCTCATCTGCCACGCGTGTGCGCAAGCGGATCGCGACGTCCATGCCGGCTTTCTCGAGGAAGTTGGGCAGAAGCCAGCCGCCTACGCCCCAGGCCATGCCATAGCCGCGGCTGAGCACGGTCGGCGATGTGTCTAGGCCGCCATAAAGATAGACCTGCTTATGTTTGACCGAGCCATAGATGCTGTAAGCACCAGGCGTGCGCGCGGCCGCGCCTTCCATAGCGGTCAGAATGTCCGAAGCGAGCTTACCGCCACCCGTCGCATCAAAGCCGAGCGTCGCGCCGGTTTCGTGGATGGCATCGATCAGGTCCGGCATAAAGCTGTCGCTGGTCGAGTTGACGATGTATTTCGCGCCCATGCCGCTGAGGATGTCTTCTTGCTCTTTCTTGCGGACAATATTGACCAGGTCGACGCCATCGGCCTGACAGATCCGGTTGAGCATTTGGCCGAGATTTGAGGCCGCGGCAGTGTGAACGATGGCCGTATGGTCTTCCATCCGCATGGTCTCGAGAAAGCTCAATGCGGTGAGGGGGTTCACAAAGCTCGACGCGCCTTGTTTGGCCGTGTTCCCCTCATGCAGCGGCAGCGCCATCATCGCGTCGACGGCGCGATACTCGCCATACATGCCGCCGCCCATGACGGCGACGGTTTTGCCGATCAGGCTTTGCGGATAGTCGCCTTCACCGGCGGCGACCACGGTGCCCGCGCCTTCATTTCCGACCGGAAGCGCTTGGCCGATCCGCGCCTTCATGACGCGCATCGCATGATCGGAGACGGGCGCGGTCAGGACCGTATCGCGACCCGACCCGGAACTGGTCGCGCCAGACATATCGGTGGCGCCGAACATAACCCCATGGTCCGACGGATTGATTGGCGTCGCTTCAACGCGAACGATGATTTGTCCCGGCTTTGGGTCAGGCATGGTCTTCTCAACCAGCTCCATCCGAAGAGCGCCCTCTTCGGTCAGGGTTGAGACCATTTGCAGGTAAGTTTCTGGAAGTGACATGTGGGATCCTATGAATGGTTTGCGTGCAGGATGGGTTTGTCTTCCCATTCTGATCCGGGATTGACCAGGCTATCGTCGCGAAACACAGAAGCTGCGCGGATCAGGCTCTTTTCCTTCTCGCCCGTCTCCTTTAAGGGCCGAGGCTATGACAACCATTGCGCTCATCGACTATGGATCTGGGAACTTGCACAGCGCGGCAAGAGCCCTGCGCGTGGCCTCAAACACCGCGAAAACGACCCACGAGATCGAGATTACAGCCGACCCGAGTGCGATTGCGCGCGCAGACCGGATTGTCTTGCCAGGGGTTGGTCACTTTGCCGATTGCGCAGAAAATCTGCGCGCGCATGACGGTCTGGTCGAGGCCCTCAATGAAGCTGTGATGGATCGCGGGGCACCATTCTTTGGAATTTGCGTCGGCCAGCAATTACTGGCGACCCGGGGGCTGGAAGATGGCGAGACATCTGGTCTCGATTGGATTCCAGGTGATGTCGACCGGATAGAGCCCGGCGCTGACTTGGTCGTGCCGCACATGGGCTGGAACGCGCTTAGCCTGCATCAAGACCATGCGGTTCTTGAAGGGCTTGGCGAGGATCCGCACGTCTATTTCACGCACTCTTACGCCTATCGCAATCCGTCGCAGAGTGACATTGCAGCGACCACAACCTATGGCGAGACCATCATCGCTGCCGTGGCGCGAGACAATCTCGTCGCGACGCAGTTCCACCCGGAAAAGAGCCAACGGGTCGGGTTGCAAATCCTCTCTAATTTCGTTGGCTGGGACCCCAAATGACGTTTCAACTCTATCCCGCGATCGATCTAAAAGACGGCCAGTGCGTGCGCTTATTGCGCGGCGAGATGGATCAGGCGACGCAATATAATCCGGACCCAGGCGACCAGGCGGCGCAGTTTAAAGCAGCCGGATTTGAGTATCTTCATGTTGTGGATCTGAACGGCGCTTTTGAAGGCGAGAGTGCCAACACGGATGCGGTAAAGTCTATTCTCGCCTCGACCGATGTGCCGGTCCAACTGGGCGGCGGCATTCGCAGCCGCGCCCACATTGAGGCGTGGCTAGACGCAGGCATTACCCGCGTCATCCTTGGCACAGCGGCCTTGCGGGACCCGGACCTGGTCAAAGAAGCGGCGCGGGCGCTGCCAAACCAAGTCGTGGTCGGCATTGATGCGAAAGACGGCATGGTCGCCGTCGAAGGCTGGGCCGAAACGTCTGACATGAAAGCGGTCGATCTCGCCAAAGCCTTTGAAGGCTGCGGTGTCGCGGCGCTGATTGTGACGGACATATCTCGCGATGGCATGAAAACCGGCGTCAATGTCGCCTTTACGGGCGAGTTGGCGGATGCGGTATCGATCCCGGTAATCGCTAGCGGCGGGGTCGCCAGCGTACAAGACATCCATGATCTGCGCGCCCATAAAGGTGTGCGAGACATAGCGGGTTCCATTTTGGGACGCGCTTTATATGACGGCGATTTGCAGCCCGCAGAGGCCTTAGCCGCGGCCCGCTAGTCGCGCTTTTTACTTATCACCTGCGGTTTCCGGCCAGGCCGTGATGGAGCGGAAGAACGCTTGCGCCTCTACTTCTTCCAGCGTTGACCAACCGCGCTCGGCCAGTACCGGTGTGCCATTCTGTCCATGAACGAAGCCACGGAACAGGACGGAGATGTGCGCCTCATTTCCGGGCTCAGTGAACACATATAATTCGCGTCCATTATTCAAATGGCACATCCGCGCCGGGCGAGCCATGGCATGACAGTGATAGTCATCGCGCGACTCGATATTGTCCATCAGCCTCAAAATCTGCTCGCTATCTGCCTCATAGTCGAACTCCTGGACGTCCGGCACGGGCCCGTTTTCGCCTATGTTTACCCGTTCAGGCAGACCCTGCTTGTGCACCCGGAAGACGATCGCGCGGGCACCATCCGGACCGCCGCGCGGCGCATGCTCGGCTTGCGGCGGGATCACATAGGCATCGCCCGCGCTCAAGATTTGATCGGGCTTTCCGGCTTCGACATGAATGGCGGAGCCTTCGATGACGTAGAGAAATTCTTCGCCGGGATGGTAATGTCGCGGGACAGCGGCGCCTGGCGGGATCACGACGTCGGAGATGATCACTTCAAGATCGTCCGAAATCGTAATCGGCGCGCGCAACATTTGGTTGGACCCAGGCGGTGGGCGCGTCTCATCTGAAGCGTGGGTGTGATGTGTTTCGACGCTAAGACATCCAGCGAGCAGCGACAAAGAGAGCGCGGTGAGGGCGGTCCGGATCATTCGGGCGTTTTCCAATAATTGGCGTTTTCCATTGCGAGCTCTCTCGCAATCTCGTCGGCATCCATCGCCCGCAGTGTTTCCAACACAGCGGCAAAATCAACCGGCGCCAATTCATTAGATTTGCCATTGGTGATGGCGAGCACCATCATCGCCGCTTCGCCAACCGCATCGCTTTGTGCGGCGGCTTTCAAACTGGTGAGCTGGCCTTGCGGGATGCGAATGCCGCGGTCGACGGCTTGCGAAACGAAGTCACGGCCAACCGGCGTGAGCGATAAGCCAAGTCCGGTCCAGGAGGTTAGGATGCTGACGGCTTGAATTTCTTTTGGGGTCGTATCGGCTGTCGTCACCAAGCGCTTCTCGACCGCCCGCAACGAGGCCGGGGAGGCATCGCCGCCTGCCATAATGTCGACGGCTTCTAGAACGGCGATCTCATAGGGCTCCGGCGCTTCTACGCCCTCAATTTCAAGCGCGCCGAGCCAAGACATGGCGAGTGCGCGGTCCCCGCCCATCATCGCTGCGCGCGCATAATCCAAGGCGTACGGCGCGGTGATGTCATTCTGGGGGAGGGCGCCAAGATCCTCTAAAAAGAGCTGCGCCGTGCTGCGATAGCGCGCGAGATCCGAGCGAGACGCGGTTTCCAAGACACTGTAGAGCCCGGTGGCGCGGGTTTCATCATCGACCAGAGGGTCGGTGAGGTCTCGCAAACTCTGCTCGATATTCGAGGAAGCCGTATACTCTGGGTCTTCCAGCCGTGACAGCAGGATGTCGCGGCGATCTTCTGCACTGATCAGGTCAAATTCGGCTGCGATCTCAGCGAAACGGGCCCGCAAATCATTCGGCACGCCGGGGCGTTGCGCTGCGGCTGCGGCAAGATCGGGTCGGTCGCCAGCAAAAGTCACCCGTGTCGAATCCAGCTCAGCTTTCGATGAAAGCGCAATGTTCAGTCCGCTATCGAACCGCGCATTCGGCGCGTTTGGAGAATCGCCTGCAGCCGCGAATATGGCTTCGACCATCCAATCATCGGAAACGCCTTGGGCGGCGGCGAATTCAATGGCGAGCTGGGCGCCGGCATAATTGTCCTGCAAAACCGCGCAAACGGCGCGCAGCTTGAGCCAATAGACGCCTTCTTTAACCGGGCCAGAAAGGGCGTTGCAGGCCGAGGCTTCGCGGCCGCTCGCCATATCAAGATCGACCGCCAGGGTTTCTGCGTTTAGTCCACGCGGGTCTTGTTTAAGCTGCGGGGCGAGCGCCGCCGCGGCGCGGGCTTCTCCGAGCTCTAACATCAGCCGCGCGCGTTCAGCTAGGAGCGCTTCGGCGAGTTCCCCGCGGGGCTGCGTTGCCGGGGAGAGAACCGCGCGGCGCAGCAGGCCGCGTTCGGCGGGCGTCAGGTCGGCGGTGCGCACAGATTGGAGCAAGGCGAGCAGCGTGTCAT
>JBCBDI010000003.1:0-29366 GCA_038529885.1 Pseudomonadota bacterium | reverse complement strand
TGGCTCAATCAAGAGGACTACCGCATTCCCGATGGCGCCGAAGAAGTTGTCGGGGCTTACCTCCGGGCAGCATGAAATTCTCATCTTCATACGCCACTTGAATGGGCCGCAGCATGGCCGAGCCGTCATGGCGTTCCAGGTTCACCTTAGCGACAAAGAATTTCATGCCGCGCCGGAGGTAAGCCCCGACAACTTCTTCGGCGCCATCGGGAATGCGGTAGTCCTCTTGATTGAGCCAAGTGATCAGGCCGTCACTCTCTTCGGCAGAGAGGATGAGAATATCATACTCGCCCACTTCATATTCGGCTTCGATCGTAACGCCGAGATCTTCGGCAGACATTTCCGCTTCTTCCATCACCGCTTCTGGCGGGGGCGCAGACATCACCATCATGTCCCGCCGATAGCGCGCCACGTCGCAGGGATTGTCGTCATAATATTCGACCAGGCGCGGCGCGGTATATTCATCCAGATGATCGACCAGACCCGGATTGGCGACATTGATCTGTTCGCGTTCGGGAATGTCGACGACGGGAACGACCATGGCGAACTCGCTCGCCTCGCCGCGATAATCAGAAGCCATGGTGATCACGGTGCGCTCGTCATCGCGCACCAGCACGACTTTTGAGGCGTCATTGAACAGGTCTGTATCAGCTTTGGCGACATAGAAGCCGCAAAAGGCTGCGGCGCTCGGCGCGCTAAGCGCGAATGAGGCGAGGCCGAGCGCGCACGCCCCGGCGAGGTGTTTCAGGTTCATCGGGTTTTCCCTCCGTCGATGTCCATTGGAACCGGCGCGCAGGCAGCAGCCGGTCGAGTATTGGGGTGAGTATGGCGAGCGCGGCGAGCGCATAGAGCATCGCCCCGCGAATATGGTATTCCCAGCTCAGCCAAGCCGCGAGCGCCGCCACAGCAAAGGCAAACACAAGGCGCGCAATCCGCGAGTCCGGGGTGGAGCGCGGGTCGGTAATCATGAAAAAGGCAAAGACTAAGAGCGCGCCCGATTGCATTTGATGCATCGGGATCGTCATCGGATCGCCGAGGTAAAGTGCGCGGCCAAACAACATGGCGGCAAAACCAATAAGAAAGCCGAGCGCGATATCGAGCCGCTTGGCGCTGGAGAGAACGAGCGCGGCAAACCCGATCGCAAAGGCCGCGAAAATTGGGGTCTGTCCCCATTGGCCAGGTGAGACCCAGGCGGCGCTGCCGAACAGCAGACTAACCGTGACAATGCCAATGCAGGCGGGATTGAACAGATGCTTGCCGCGATACCGGATCAGGAACTTCGCCGCGATGGCAATAAAGCCCGCCGCGAGCCAGAACCAAAGCGAGTTGGCCCGCAAGAGGATGGATAAGGAGAGCGATGTGATCAGCGCGGACTTCCATTGAAAGCCGGCAAACCAACCGACAATGCCCGCTTCAAGACTGGACCCTCGCCAATGGCTACCGGTGCCAGATTTGCGGATCTCGCGGCGCGCATTGACCCAGACCGTTCCCACCACTTGGGCGATCATCGCGCCGAATATAGCCGCCAGCAGAGCCGTGGGCCGCGCGCCAAAATCGCTGGTGGTGAGGGACATGCAAAACAGGCCGGACAGGGCCAAGATCTGCCAGTGTCTGGCATCTCTATTCACTGCCTGAAACAAGTTTGTCGTTTGCGTCCTCACTCCCATACGTTGGATCAAACACACCAAATGCGGGCGAATTAGGGCGCGGTCCCCCGCATCCGCGACACACGTGCCCATGGCTCTTTAACGCTTGTGCGCTTAGATGGGGGGCATGAGCGAGCAAGACACTGTTTCTTTTGGATTTGAAACCGTCACCCCGGACGAGAAAGTCGACCGGGTCAAAGGCGTGTTCCGCTCGGTGGCGTCAAAGTATGACGTGATGAATGATTTCATGTCCGTTGGCGTGCACCGCCTCTGGAAACATGACGTGATGAACCGCGTGAACCCGCAGCCGGGCGAGGCGCACCTTGATGTGGCAGGCGGCACGGGCGAGTTGGCGCGGGCTTTCTTAGAGCTTGCCGACACGGCCGGAAAACGTCGCGGTGATAAGCGTGAAGCCACCGCGATTGTCTGCGACATCAATGATGCCATGCTGGAAGCTGGAAAAGCGCGCAGCGACAATGCCAAATGGGGCAAACGCTTAGACTGGGTGTGCGCTGATGGGACGGCGCTGCCCTATCCTGATCGCAGCTTTGATGCGGTGACGATTAGCTTTGGTATTCGCAATTTCGCCGACCGCGTCGCGGGTCTGCGCGAGTTTAAACGCGTGCTGAAGCCTGGTGGTCGGCTCGCCGTTCTGGAGTTCAGCCAGATGACGGCCCCGATGTTGCAAAAAGCCTATGATGCTTACAGTTTCAACGTCATTCCTGAAGTTGGAAAGCTGGTCACGGGTGACCGAGACAGCTACCAATATCTGGTCGAAAGCATCCGCCAATTCCCCGATCAAGAGGCATTTAAAGCCGAGATTGAAAGCGCTAGGTTCTCAAATGTCTCGATCACCAATTTCTCAGGCGGCATCGCCGCGCTTCACTTCGGTTGGGCGATCTAAGTCATGTTAAAAGCGCTGGCCGATTATGGGCGTCTCTTGCGGGCTGGCACAGCGCTCGCGCGTCATGATGTGATCCTACCTGGCGAGTATCATTCGCGCCTGCCCATGCCGGCCAAACTGGCGGGAACGATCTTGCGGATCTTTGGCGGCGGCGCGCGAGGCCGACCGGGCGAGCGCCTGGCGAAAGCGCTGGAAAAGCTCGGCCCTGCCTATATCAAGCTTGGCCAGTTTCTCGCCACCCGGCCCGACGTGTTCGGCGTTGAAACCACGACCGACCTCTCTCGCTTAAAAGACAAGCTGCCGCCTTTCTCGATGAAAGCCGCGCGTGCTGCTTTGGTGGAAGAGTTCGGTGAGGATGCGGACACGCTCTTTCCAGATCTTTCCGAACCCGTGGCAGCGGCATCGCTCGCCCAGGTACACCGGATGCAGACGCCAGACGGGGCAAAGGCAGTCAAAATCCTCCGCCCGAAAGTGGAAACAGCCATCCAGCGCGAGCTGCGCGCGATGAAACGTGCGGCGCGGACGGTGGAGCGCGTCAATGAAGAAAGCCGCCGCTTAAAACCGATCGCATTTACTGAAACCGTCGCAGCCTCCATGGAGCGAGAGCTGGACCTTCGCCTTGAAGCCGGCGGCGGGGACGAGATGCGCGAGCTCTCGTTCAAGGCAGGCTATTATTATGTCCCTGAGGTGGATTGGGCACGTTCAGGCAAGCGCGTGTTGACCACCGAATGGGTGGATGGCCTTCCCCTCACTGATCCAAAGGCGATTGAGACACCCGGCATAGATCGCGTGACCCTCGCCAATACGGTGACGCGCGGCTTCCTCGACCATGCCATTCATCACGGCGTGTTCCATGCCGACATGCATGAAGGCAATATGATCGTGACGCCGGACGGGCGTTTGGCGCTGGTTGATTTTGGCATAATTGGTCGGATCGGCTGGAATGAACGCCAGTTCCTGGCTGAGATTCTGTGGGGCTTCCTGCGCCGGGATTATCACCGTGTCGCAGAAGTCCATTTCGAGGCTGGATATGTTCCGGCTGACAAATCTGTTGGTGACTTTGCCCAGGCGCTCCGCAGTGTTGGCGAGCCGATCCATGGCAAGTCTGCCAAAGACGTCTCCATGGGGCGGCTCTTGCTGCAGCTCTTAGACTTTACCCACACGTTCGGCATGCAATTGCGGCCCGAGCTGGTGCTCCTGCAAAAGACCATGGTTCAAGTCGAAGGCGTCGCGCGCACTATTGATCCTGATCATGATATCTGGGCAGCGGCAGAGCCAATCGTCAAAGACTGGATCACCCAGAACCTGGGGCCTGCGGGCGCGGCCAAACTGGTCGCCAAGAATGTCCGCGAAGTCACCGATCGCTTGAAGCGCTTGCCTGAAATCATGGACGAGGTGGAAGCCAAACTCACCGCGCCGGAGCCTCAGCCTTTGCCGCGGGAACGGTTTGCGCCTTGGTGGGGATGGCTCGGATTCTTTGCCGCGCTTTCGGCGGCGGTGGTGGCAATCGTCTACGCGCCATAACGAGCTGACCGTAGATACCTGCGCAGGTGTCTGCGGTGTTCTTATTCAGTTTCCGCTTTAGGCAAGAACAGCACGAAGCGAGTGCCGGTCTCACCGGTTTCCCCAAGCTCCAAATCTCCGCCCATAGCGCGGGCAAGATCGCGTGATAGAGCAAGGCCCAATCCCGTTCCATCACGGCGGGTCGAGCCCGCAAAAGGTTTGAACAAATTGGTCTTGGCCTGCTCGGGCAGGCCCGGACCATTGTCCATCACGCTCAAAGCAGCGCCATCAAATCCGACCGAGATCATGCCTGCGCCGGACATGGCCTCAGCGGCATTGCGAATAAGATTGGCGCAAATCCGGTGCACATGGTCTGGGTCGGCCGTGACGCTCGCCTCCGGCACGACTTCATTCTTGAACTCGACCTCGCTATGAGCCGCGAGCGCTTCCATCGCGGCTTCTTCGACGAGATCATGCAGGCGTACCGTCTGCAGATTAGTGTCTGGCACGGAAGACCGGCCATATTTTAGCGTATCGCTTGCCAAATTGATGGCGCGTTCAAGGGCGCGTTCCAGGCGTGGTAAGCTCTTGGCGACGCGGGGGTCTTCGGACCGAGAGAGCGTATCTGAGACCAGCTGCGCTGTGGCCAGCGAGTTACGCAAATCGTGATTGATCTTGGCCACCGCTTCGCCGAGCTGCGCCAAGCGCTCTTGCTGGCGGAACGAGTTCGACACCGCTTCTTCCATGTCTGAGAGCGCGTTCTGGGCGCGGCCAATTTCGTCACTTCGCGGCGTCGGTGAGAGACGGCGTTTCCAGCCGCCGGGATCATCTTTGATTTGCTCCACCGATTGCGTCACGCGTTGGATCGGACGCACCACCGTCATCAGCAGCATCAAATAGATGAGACCGCCTGTAACGATTGAGATCAGCATAGAAAGGCCAAGAATATTGAGGCCATAGGTCTCAAGCTTTTCGCGCAAGCCCTCTTCATCAACGACAATCTCGATCACCCGGCCAGGCCGTGAGCCCGCAGCGCGAATGATCAAGAACCGGTCGCGCGGCGCAAAGAAAGTTGAGAGCGTGTCGCCCATCTCTGAAAAGTCAGGCGTCTCATCGAACAGGATGATCTTGCGCTGGCAGCAAATCTCCTCGCCTGGATTGAGGATCATATCGCGGCGCTCGTCATAAAGCTCAGCCACTGCGAGCACCATGGCGCTTTCCAAAAGGTCTTGCTCCAATTCCTCAGACACCATGCGGCTCGGCGCGGCCTCTAAGGCGAGCGCGGCGAGGCGTCCGGCATCGATCTGCTCTTTCAACCAATTGTTGCGGAACGAGGTTGCGCTCGGCACGAAGATCAGCGCTTCGACCACCAAAACGGTCACAATGGCGATCATGAACAGCCTGAAAGACAGACTGTCCCGCCACCGCATTATGCGCTTCGGCGCGTTTGTATCCGAGGCCACACTCACTCTTTGGCAGTTAGCTTATGGGATGCGTTGCAGCAACCCAACCAGGGTCCGCGAGGCTTTGCCAAACACAGTTGGCGTGAAGTGCGCACTCGCCGCTCGCTTCACCACTTCGGCCCGGGTTGGGTAAGGTGAAATAAAATTGGTCAGCGATTGAACGCCCAACTTATTCGACATGCCATAGCCGACAATCTGAATGATATCGCCAGCGCCATCGCCGACCACGGACGCGCCAAGGATCTTGCCTTTGCGAATGATCAGCTTGGCTTCGCCGAGCGTTTTGCCTTCCGCAATCGCGCGGTCATTCTCATGGAAGGGGAAGGAGGAGGTTGTGACGCTATCGCCAAACTGCTCGCGCGCTTCGGCCTCAGTGAGACCCACCTGGGCAACTTCTGGTGCCACATAGGTGACGGCCGGAAGCGGTAGATCGCTTGCCTTGCTGCCCTGCTTGAAAAACGCCCGGCGCGTGAACACGCTGGCATGCCATCCGGCAAGGTGGGTGAATTGGCCTTGGCCGGCAATATCGCCGAGCGCCCAAACGCGCGGGTTTGAGACCGAGCGCAGCTTGTCGCTGACCTGAATGCCGCGGCGGTCAAAATCAACGCCGCCGGCGTCTAAATCGAGCCCGTCCAGCATGGCCCGGCGACCGACCGCGACGAGCAAATGCGTGCCCGTGATCGTCTTTGTGCCCTCTTCGCTTTCGGTATCAACGGAAACGCTGCCGTCAGCGCCAGAGATTTTGACCGCCTTATGGCCTTCCAAAATCGTGACGCCTTCCTCGCGGATCGCATCAACAGCGATTTTCGCATGATCGGCTTCAGCCCGTGCCATGGCTCGGCCCATTTCGATAACCGTGACCTCTGAGCCCAAGCGATGGAAGGCTTGCGCCATTTCCATACCGATCGGGCCGCCGCCAAGGATAACCAAATGCTTTGGCTGTTCTGGCAGGGAGAAGACGGTTTCATTGGTAATGTAAGGCGTCTCTTCCAATCCCGGGATGGGCGGAATGAAGGCGGTAGAGCCAGTTGAGACAATGATCCGACGCGCGGTCGCTTCGGTGGTCGCTGAGACGACCGTCTTGCGATCCGCAAAGCTTGCATGCTCGCGAATGACGGTGACGCCAAGCCCTTCGAACCGTTCTTGGCTGTCGACAGGGGCAATCGTGTCGATGGCTTTTTGAACGTGCGCTTTGACCGCTTCCCAGTCCACGCTTGGCTCCGAGACGGTGACGCCAAACTTGGCGCTTTCGCGGGCCGTTTGCGCATATTTGGCTGTGGTCAGCAGCGCTTTAGACGGCACACAGCCATAATTGAGGCAATCGCCGCCCATTTCGGCTTTCTCATAGAGAATGACATTGAGGCCAAGCATCGCTGCTCCCGCAGCCGCCGAAAGTCCGCCAGAGCCGCCGCCGATCACGATGAGATCAGCTTTGAGTTTACGTTTCTTGCCCGTTTCCGATGGAGCTGTTGTCATTGTTTTGGTCTCCACGAGATCTGTTTCCGTCATGCGCGCGAGGGGGGCTGTCGTCTCCGTCATCTAAGCCTCCACTGGCTCGGCCTTGCGACCGGTAATCTTCTTATAGGCCACCGGGATCAACGCGACGATGCCGAGCGCCGCAAGTGCGGGCAACATATTCTTGGCGATGATGGCAAGGTTCGGGTCTTCGCCCGCAGCAAAGGTCGCGCCGAGGCCTGAGCCCACCCAAGTGTAAGCGACCACACCTGGAATGATGCCAACGGCGGTCGCGATCGCGTATTCGCGATACTTCGCACCAAGCAGCGCCGGCGCGATGTTCGCCACCGGGAAGGGCACAACTGGCAAGAGGCGCAGAGCGAACATGTAAGAGAAGGGGTTTTCATTAAAGCCCGCTTCCATTTTCGCCATGAACGGACCAGCGCGGTCGCGCAGGGCAGACCCGATGGAGGTCTTCGCAGCAAAGAAGAGCAAGCTCGCGCCGAGGGTTGCGCCGGCAATGGTCGCGAGCGATCCGCCGACCAAGCCAAACAAGAACCCGCCTGCAATCGTAATCCAAAGCGCGCCCGGCACCATGAACAGCGTTGCAGCAGCGTAGATAGCAATGAAGATCGCCACGGCGAGGAACAGATTGTTCGCCACAAAAGCCTGCAACACTTCTTGTTGTTCGCGCAGGGTTTCCAAAGACAGGTATTGGAACAGACCCATCTGCCAGGCGCCAATCATCACAGCGATGATCAAATAAATCGGCCACAGCTTGATAAAGATCGAGCCTTGTTTTGTCTCAGTTGTATCTGTCATTGTCCTTCTCCTCAGCCTGAACTTTGCGCTTATTCGACGTCGTTCAGGTCCCAATCGTATTCGTGTTTTGTAATTCTGGGTTTGGCTTGAATCTGTGCAGCGAGTTCTGGCTCGGCATGTTCTAGCAAATGCTCGATGACCCCATCATTGGAGCCGCCAAAGTCTTCGCGGAACCATTTATAGATGGTTGAGACTTGGAGGCTCCCATTGTTGCGAATGGTGACGCCGCGCGGATCATTTACATAGGCTTTCGCCGCCGCGTTGAGATCTTCATCCAGGGTCTCACCAAACCAAGCATCGGTTTGCAGGTTCGGGCAGCTATAAGCGGCGCAGTTCACCGCATAATGCACGCGGGGATCATCCCACTCGACGCGCAAAATCTGGTGCTCAATGTGATCGAGGCTGACTTTTTCGCCATTGATCTCAGTGAAAACGCGCTTCCAAGGCCCAACAATATAGCCTGAACGGATCGACTTCGTCGGATAGCGCCCGACAATATATTGCACGGTCAGCGCATTATAAATGTTCGAATAAGCCGCGAATTGCTCATTTTCGTCGAGCTTTTCGATATCAAAGGCAGCGAAGCCTTCAAGATAGGCGTCGAGTTTGGCGGAGTCTTCAGCGTTCGCCTTCAGCGCCCCATAGTCAAAGCGGTTCACCCCATCTTCGCCCGGCACGACGTAAGTGCCGAGGATTTCATCCCAGGGGGCGTGTAGGTCAGCGTCGTCGGCTGCTGCAGATCCTGCAGTTAGCGTCATGGCAATGGCTCCAGCGGTCAGTACTGTGCGTAACATAGATTGGGCGTCCCTTTTAGAAACTTTGTTCGTCGCCCATATACGGCTCGGCTGCATGAGTTGCACGTCACAGTCCGGTCCCGATCCATCACCGATCCGTGAGCAGCATTTGTAGATGCGATCGGCCTGCAAATCCTGCGGGATTTCTCTTGACCTGATCGGTCCACGCACGTATTAGCCGCGCTTTCGAGTTCAACACTGTTATTTGAGGCGAGACGCCGATGAAACGCACATTCCAGCCAAGCCGCCTAAAGCGCGCCCGCACACACGGGTTCCGCGCACGTATGGCGACGAAGAATGGCCGCAAGGTTTTGGCCCGCCGCCGCGCGAAAGGCCGCAAGGAACTGTCTGCTTAAGACAGCGCCTGCCAGGGATCACCCATGGCAAAAAAAGAAACATCCGAGACTGGGGTCGTTCGTTTAAAGACGCGGCCCCAGTTTCTTTTTGTCCGGGGCGGACAGTCGGACCGTCGCAAATCGCTTGTCGTGCAAGCGCGCGCCCGTAAGGGCTCCGAGACCATTGGTGCAGGGTTCACAGCGACCAAGAAGATCGGCAATGCGGTGACCCGAAACCGGGCCAAACGACGCTTGCGCGAAGCCGCGCGCGCATTGCTGCCTCTTCACGGACGGCCCGGGACTGACTATGTCTTCATCGCCCGTATGGACACTGCGACGATTGGCTGGCAGCGCCTGCTTGACGATATGGAAAGCGCACTGATAAGCCTCGCCAAAGATTTCCCAGCGGGGACAGGCCCGGCCTGACCCCTCTTTTTATATTTGCAGGACACGATCTGCCCATGTTGCCCAATCAGCAAAACGGTATGGACCCGCAGGACCAGCGCAATTTCATCATCGCCATGGCGCTGATGATTGTCTTTGTGTTTGGCTATCAGTTCTTCGTACTCGACCCTGCTGCCGAACGCGCCAATGCCGCGCGTGAAGCCGCACAAGCCGAACAGGAATTGGTGGCGGAAACGCCGCTTGTCGATCTGGAAGGCGAAGGCGCTGTGGCGGAGACCCCCGCAACGATCGAAGCGGCCCTGACCGATACCGACCGGATCACGTTCGATATGGACCGCGTCGACGGGTCGTTTCTCTTGAAAACCTCTGAAATCGACGATCTCAATCTGAAAGATCACTATAAGACCATCGCCAAGCAAGAAGAGCTGCGCCTGTTACGTCCGCGCACGACGCTCGAAGGCAAGACCAGCGGCTATTCAGCAACCTGGAACTGGGCGGTTTTGAATGAGGCCAATGCGCAATATTTCGACGTTTTGCGCCCTGAAGATGCATGGACCGCTTCAACCGATGCGATCACATCTGGCGAGACGGTCACCCTCAACTTCTCCCGCGGCGGGATCGATATTGAGCGCGTGATCTCGGTGGATGAGAATTACATGTTCTCCTTCCAAGACACGATTACCAACAGTTCTGGCCGCGCCTTTACGCTGAGCCCGAATGGCTATGTTCGCCGCTATGGCGCTTGGAAAGACTTCCTCGAAGAAACCGAAACCGGGTCTTCGCGAAAAATGGGCCTCGCTCACCAGGGCCTTGTTGGCGTGTTCGACACCAAGTTCACCATGCGCAACTATAAGAATCTGTCGCGCAATAAAGGCATCAAAGACGCTGACGGCCTCGGCTTCCGGTCTGCCGAAACCGGTGGCTGGGTCGGCCTCACCGATATGTATTGGATGGCGGCGCTGATCCCCGAGCAGGATCGCAGCTTCAAAGCCCGTGCCTTCCAAAACGAAAATATGCTTGAGCTCTTCGTTGACGCGCAAGACGTGCAGCTCGCGGCGGGTGACTCGATCACTATTACCAATCAGATCTTTGCCGGGGCGAAAGAATATAATGTCGTCCGGGAGTATATGGCGGACGGCATTCCGCGCTTCGACGACTCCATCGATTGGGGCAATATTCTCTATTATATCACACGCCCGTTCTTCGCGCTGCTCAACTGGCTGAAAGGGCAGATTGGCTCCTTCGGTTGGGCGATTTTGGCGCTCACCGTGATCGTGCGGACGCCGCTCATCCCGCTCTATAATCAAAGCTATAAGTCGATGGCCAAGATGAAGAAGCTGGCCGAGCCGATGAAGGAAATCCAAGAGCGCTTCAAAGCCGACCCACAGCGTCGCCAGCAAGAAGTGATGAAGCTCTATCAGAAAGAAAAAGCCAATCCGCTCGCCGGGTGTTTGCCAATCTTGCTGACCATTCCGATCTTCTTCGCGCTCTATAAGACGCTCTATGTGACGATTGAGATGCGCCACACCGCCTTCTGGTTCATCAACGACTTGTCGGCGCCCGACCCCACCGCAATTGGGAACCTGTTCGGCCTGTTGCCATGGGCCGCGGCGGACGTGAAAGCGATCCCGCTGCTCGGCTTCGTGATCGGGATCGGGATCTTGCCCATCCTCTATGGTGTGACCATGGCGGCCATTCAGGCCCTGTCACCGCCGCCACCTGATCCAACCCAGCGCACAATCATGATGGCCCTGCCCTTCATTTTCATGTTCGTCTTTGGCGGCTTTGCAGCGGGCCTCGTTCTATACTGGGTTTGGTCGAACACGCTCTCCCTCATGCAACAATACTTCATCATGAGGCGAAACGGCGTGGAGACGGAACTCGACAAGCTCATAAAACGATTAATCGGGCGGGGCTCCTCAACCCCGGCAGAATAGATGACAAGCGCCCCGGCCTTTTCTGAAGAGACCTTAGAGGCCGGGCGGAAGCTCTGCGTCGGTCCGGTCGAGTTTGTACTCGGCGCGGCCAGCTTGACCCAATTGCCGGAAGGCAACCGCCCTGAGATTGCCTTTGCTGGGCGCTCAAATGTTGGCAAATCCTCACTGATCAATGCGGTGCTCAATCGCAAAAGCCTTGCGCGCTCCTCCGCTGAGCCCGGCAAAACCCGCGAGCTCAACTATTTCAATGTTGGCGAGGGCAAGCTTTGGTTGGTCGATCTTCCAGGCTTTGGATACGCCAAAGTCTCGCGCGAGCAGCAGGCAAAATGGGTTCAGCTGACCAAGCGCTATTTGCGGGGCCGCGCCAATTTGCGCCGGGTCTTTCTGCTGGTCGATAGTCGCCGTGGCCTGATGGACACCGATCTTGAGACCATGGCCATGTTGGACACTGCGGCGGTGAACTATCAAATCGTCCTCACCAAAGCCGACAAAATGAAGAAGACGGCGCTCGACGCTGTCACGGACAAAATCGAAGCAGCGCTCAAAAAACATCCCGCTGCGCATCCGCTCCCCCGTGTCACCTCGTCCGAAAAAGGGTATGGGATACCAGAACTGCGTGCAGAAATAGGCCAGCTCGTGGAGGCTTAAATGGCGATCAAAATTCAAAGTGCAGATCTCGACACCCCTGAATTTGCGGCTTTGATCGATGCCCATGCCGAGTTGATGCTGAGCTTATCGCCGCCGGGGAGTTGCCATTTCCTGCCCATGGAAGGCTTAAAAGAACCTGACGTCACCGTCTGGGAAATGCGCGATGACGAGACCTTGGTTGGCAGCGGCGCGTTGAAAGAGCTGTCTCCAGAACATGGCGAGCTGAAATCTATGCACACGCTCTCGACACGGCGCGGCGCAGGGTTTGGCCGCAAAATGTTGGACTATGTGTTAGCCGAAGCCCGGACACGGGGTTACTCGAGAATTAGTCTGGAGACCGGCAGCACGGACGGGTTCAAACCGTCCCGCACGCTCTATGCCAGCGCGGGATTTGAGCTTTGCCCGCCCTTTGGCGACTATGTTGAAGACCCGCACAGTGTGTTCATGACCCTGGCGCTTTGATTTCAAGCGGTTCTTCAGTTCCATTCCCGATCAAATCCGGCTAAAGGCGTGCGCCATGACTGATGCCACGACCAGCCCGGCCCAATTGACCGCAGAAACGCTTTCTGAGGCGCTGCCCTATATTCAACGTTATGCCGGTCGCACGATCGTCATCAAATATGGCGGCCATGCCATGGTCGATGAGGCACTTTCAGATGCATTCGCGCGCGATGTTGTCTTACTCAAACACCTCGGCGCCAATCCAATTGTGGTGCATGGCGGCGGGCCGCAAATTGCCAAATTGCTTGATCGGCTCGGGATCCAATCTGAATTCCGCGATGGCTTGCGGGTGACCGATGATGCCACGATGGAAGCGGTCGAGATGGTGCTGTCTGGCCCGATCAACAAATCCATTGTCCGAGCGATCAATGCTGCTGGCGGGAAAGCCGTCGGCCTGTCAGGCGCTGATGGCGACCTGATGCGCGTCACCAAAGCGACGCGGACCACGCGCGATGAGAGTAGCGAAATCGAAAAAGTCGTTGATCTTGGCTATGTCGGCGAACCTGACAAAATTGACATCTCCGTACTCAACGCCCTGATGCAGAGCGAGAATGCCATCATTCCGGTCATCGCGCCGGTTGGTGTCGGCGAAGATGGACGGCGCTATAATGTGAACGCCGATAGCGCTGCCGGGGCCGTGGCTGCGGCGCTTCAGGCGAAACGCCTTCTGCTTCTGACGGACGTTCCCGGCGTGCTCGATAAGAGCGGCGACCTTATCCGCGATATTCGCCGCGACCGGGTCGACAGTTTGATGGAAGATGGCACAATTACAGGCGGGATGATTCCGAAACTTGAAACGGCTGCAAAAGCCGTCAACATGGGTGTTGGAGGGGCAGTGATTATCGATGGGCGTGAAAAGCACGCCCTCATCATGGAGCTCTTCACAGAACATGGCGCAGGTACCTTTGTCTATTAAGCTCACCACGCTCACCCTTCTTGCCGCTCTCGCAGCGCTCGTGTGGCCAGGGCACGCCGACGCCCAAAATCGCGGCTGGGAAGTCTGCAACGAAACCAGCTATATTATTGAGGCCGCGACCGCCCGCCATGAAGGCCAAGGCGTCGTCGTTGAGGGTTGGACCCGTTTGCGTCCAGGCGCTTGTGAAAAAGTCGTCGAAGGCGCGCTCCAACCGGGCATCCATTATCTGTTTGGCCGCTCATCCACCGCGCACCGAGCGGGCCGCAAATATTGGGGCGGGAAGAGCAAGCTTTGCATCGACCCGACGGGTAGTTTCGCGGTTGAGAATATTCCAGATTGTTCCGTCATGGGCTTGGAATCGCGTGAGTTCCGGCCGGTCCTGGTGGAAAACTCCAGAAGTTGGCGCACAAGTTTCACCGAAACCGACAAACGCAATCTCGAACAGGCAAGCGCCGCTGGTGTGCAGCGTCTCCTCGACAATGCTGGCGTCTATTCCGGCCGGATTGATGGCTATTTGGGCCGTAAAACCCGCGCGGCGATTGGTGACTTCCTGAAATCGAAAGGCCTAGATGCCAACACGTCTGACGCCGACTTGATGGACATTCTGGAGCAAACCGCAATCGATCGCGCCCGAAATGTCGGTCTGACCTTCTGCAACCGCACCAATAAGCGCATTTGGAGCGCCATGGCGCGGCGACGCGGCGAAGGCTGGGAAAGCCGCGGCTGGTGGCTCTTAGAAGCTGGCGGCTGTGCCCGCGTGATTGATGAGCCGCTCTTGCAGGCTGGTCTTTTCGCTTATGCGGAGATGGAAGACGGCGATGGCGAAGTGCGCATGCTGACCAAAGGCAGCGACGCGTTTTGTGTGTCAAAAGCAAAGTTTGCCATCACAGGCCGCGAGGCCTGTGAAGAAGCGGCGTATCGCACTGGCCTGTTCGTCGCGACGCCTGCGCCGGTCAATCGAAAGCTCGTCTTCGAATTCTTCGAGCGCGACTTTGGCGAGGCTGTTGATGCCAGCTGACGGGGATCGCCCGCGTCCCGATTTAGCAGATCGCCGCGTCTGGGTCTTCGACTTGGACAACACGCTCTATCCCGCTGAATGTGACCTCTTTGCTGAAATCGATCAGCGCATGACTGACTTTGTTGCGCGGTTCTTGAGGCTTCCCCGCGATGAGGCGCGAGCCAAGCAAAAGCAATATTATGCCGAACATGGCACGACCTTAAACGGCCTGATGACCCTGCACGGTATGGAACCGGATGAATTCCTATCCCATGTCCATGAGATTGACCTCTCGCCGCTCCCGAAAACACCGGATCTTGCCGAAGCCATTGGCGCGCTGCCGGGGCGAAAGTATGTCTATACGAATGGCTCGCGCGGACATGCCAAACGCGTGACCGACTATATGGGGCTCGCAGAAGTGTTCGAGGGATCGTTCGCGATTGAAGACAGCGCCTTTAAACCAAAGCCTGCTCAGTCCTCTTATGATGCCTTTATCAGCCAGTTCGACATCGACCCGGCGCAGGCTGTCTTCTTCGAGGATCTCGCCAGAAACCTCGCGCCAGCGCATGCGATGGGGTTCGCCACAGTTCTGGTTCAATCCGAAAAAGACTGGAGCCATGAGCCTGCGGCAGCACGCCCCGCTGGAATAGGGGATGACCTGCCCTCACATATCGACTATGTGACCCGCGACCTGACGCAGTTCTTGCGCTCAGTCCGCGTATAAAGACGAATAGAAAGACACCGCTCATGCCTGAACGCTTAGCCGCTTTGATCAATTCTGCCTGGGACGACCGCGCAGACCTGAACACCGACACGCAAGGCGAAATTCGCGAAGCCGTTGATGCGGCCTTGTCGCTTTTGGATGGCGGCGAAGTTCGCGTCGCAGAGCCTGATGGAAAAGGCGGATGGCAAGTCAATGAATGGTTGAAGAAAGCGGTTCTTCTGTCTTTCCGATTGAACCCAAATGCAATCATGACCGGTGGCCCAGGCCAGAATGGTACTTGGTGGGACAAGGTTCCCAGCAAGTTTGAAGGCTGGCGCGCCGCAGAGTTTGAAGCCGCCGGGTTCCGTGCGGTCCCGCCTGCCACTGTGCGCCGCGGCTCTTACATTGCGCCAGGCGTCGTTTTGATGCCGTCTTTTGTGAACATTGGCGCTTATGTCGATAGCGGCACCATGGTTGACACTTGGGCGACGGTCGGCTCCTGCGCTCAGATTGGTAAGAATGTCCACATTTCTGGCGGCGCTGGCATTGGCGGTGTCTTGGAGCCGCTCCAAGCCAGCCCGGTCATTATTGAAGACAATTGCTTTATCGGCGCCCGCGCAGAAGTCGCCGAAGGCGTGATCGTGCGCGAAGGGTCCGTGCTCGCAATGGGCGTCTTCCTCTCGCAATCGACCAAAATCGTCGACCGGCAAAGCGGCGAAGTCCGCTATGGCGAAGTACCGCCTTATTCCGTCGTCGTTCCCGGCAGCATGCCAGGTCAAAATGGCGGACCGGCGCTCGCCGCCGCCATCATCATCAAAACCGTGGATGAGCGGACGCGCTCTAAGACCGGCATTAACGAGCTGCTGCGCGACTAAATCAGCCTGCATGACGACACCGTCATGACCGCCCCTATTGCCAATCTGGACTTATCCATCGTTTTATTGGCCGCAGGGGCTCGATTTGCAGAAAATGCTCGTTATACTGGGCACTAAATAAACGGAGTTCTCCGTGACGATAAAAATCGCAGGACGGCATATGGATATAGGAGACACGCTCAGCGAGCGTATTTCTGATGGTCTGGAAGCCGCTGTCACCAAATATTTCGATCGTAGTTTTGACGCCAATGTCACGGTGGAAAAACGCGGTCATGAAATCATCACTGATTGTAATGTTCACCTGCCATCCGGGATTGTTTTGCAATCCACCGGAGCGGCGAATGATCCTTACGCCTCTTTAGAAGATTCACTGGAAAAGATGGAAAAGCGAGTGCGTCGCTACCATCGCCGCCTTAAAGATCACCACAAACGCACACCCCTCCCGAGTGAACCTGCAAACGCCTTCATCATTAAAGGGACCGATGATGAAACCCCTGAGGACAAGGGCGAGGCACCTCTCATTGTTGCAGAATCGGCGTCTGACGTGAAAACCATGTCGGTTTCCGAGGCTGTTATGCAGTTAGAACTGTCAGACACCCCTGCCGTTTTGTTTCGAAATGTGAAACACAGCGGCCTCAACATGGTGTATCGCCGTGAAGATGGGAATATCGGGTGGGTTGATCCGGCAGGACATTCCTCGACCGGCTGAACCGATAGGTCAAAGTAAATGGCGAATGATCTTACAAGCCTCCTCGCGGAGGGTGTTATTCTTGGAAGTGTTGCGAGCGAAAGCCGTAAACAAGTGCTGGGCGCGCTTGCCGATGCGATTGGCAGCAAGGTCGGCATTGATGGCCGCGATATTTTTGACGCCGTGATTGAGCGCGAAAATTTGGGCTCAACCAGCGTTGGAGAGGGCGTCGCCATCCCGCATGCGCGTATTCCCTCGCTCGACAAACCGATCGGCGCATTCGTAAAGCTGGATGAAGGCGTTGATTTTGACGCGATTGACGGTCGCCCATGCGATCTCATCTTCATGCTGCTCGCCCCACATGCAGCGGGCGCCGACCACCTTCGCGCCTTGGCGCAGGTCAGTCGCACCTTCCGCAATGCCGATCTGCGCGCCGCCTTGCGCGATGCGTCTGATGTGGATGCCATTGAGCGGATCCTTTGCCCGCAAACAGCGGATGCGAGCGCCGCTTAGAGCACGCCCGCATTCGCGCTCTCAATTAAATAGGAACCCAAAGCAGCGACCTGATGTTTCGGTCGCTTAGCGGTTTTCTTCCATCCGCGGGTCCCCCGCTGGGATGATCGTCTCTTCTTCCAGGGTTTCCCATTCGACATCCAGCATGAAGCTGCGCACGTCTTGAATGGACTGCTCGGCCGCTTCTTCCTGAGGCAAGTGACCGACATCGTCATAGATGACCAGGGTTGAGCCTTCGATCGTGTCCGCGAATTTCTGCGCGCCGGAAACCGGGGTTAGATTATCATCGCGGCCCCACAAGATGAGGGTCGGCACTTTGATCTCAGCCATTTTCTCCGGCGTTGCGGGCACGCGGTCACCGGCCATGATCGCGAGCAGTGTTTCGCGGTGACCTGGCGCACGGGACAGAGCGACATAGCGCTCGACCAAGGCATCGGTGACAAAGCTCTGATCTGTATATGAATCTTCAAGACCCGACCGCGTAAGCGAAGTCATGTCGAGGTCTTTCATTACTGCGCGCGCCATTGGATTGGCGAGCAGCCTGAAAATGAAAGGTCCGTCGTCGGCCTCTTCTGGATCATCGGGCCAGCCAGAAGAGTCGACCAGGATTAAGCCATCGACTGTTTCCGGATAAGCGAGCGTGTAAGACCACGCCGTGTTGCCGCCCATGGAATTGCCAGCAATTGTGAAGCGCTTCACGCCAAGATCTTGCGTCACTTCGTGAACGACGTCGGCAAAACGTTCGATATTTGCCTGCTCCGGGGCTTCCGCGCGCGACAAGCCATGCCCGGGTAGGTCGAGCGTGATCACGCGGAAATCGGCCTCTAGATCACTCTTCCAAGCGTCCCACGTGTGGAGAGACGACGAGAAACCATGGACCATAACGATGGCCGACCGATCATGCGGACCGGTGTCCGTGTAATGGATCTTCAGCCCATCATCTAAAGTCATGAATTGCGTGTCTTGGACTGAGTAAATGGTCTCAAGCGTATCATAAGAGATATCGGCGCGTCGCAGCGCCAACCAACCGGCAGCGAGGACGGCGACGATGGTGAGGATTACGGCCAGCGTTCTGCGTAACATCCGATTACTCCACAAGACCCCGTGGTCGTAAAACCTTCAAAAATTAACCCTGTCAAAGGAAAGTTTCAGCCCCCGCAGACCGAACAGTCCGGGTTCGGACGAAGTTTCACAATACGGGTTTCGCCGCCAAGCCCATCAATAATGAGCAATCGCCCAATCAGTGGCTTTCCTGCACCAGCGATAAGTTTAATCGCTTCCAAAGCCATGTTGGTGCCGACAATCCCGGTCAGCGCGCCAACCACGCCGACATCATCGCAGGCTTCCGCGTCGGGCGGTGTTTCCGGGACGAAGCATTGATAACAGGGGGCGTTTTCATCCCTGCCAGAAGCATAGACACTGACCTGCCCGCTCCACCGGCTCGCCGCCCCAGAGACCAAATAGCGCCCGGTTTCATGCGCCACGCGGTTGAGTAAGAAACGCGTCTCGAAATTATCCGTCGCGTCGATCAGGATATCGCCCTTGGGGGCATCACTCGCTGAAAAACGGTCCGTTCTGACCCGAACGGTCACATCAGGATTGAGCGCGGTGAGGCGCTCGCTCAGGGTTTCAGCTTTGCCGTATCCGATTTGATCGTCGGCAAATTGGATTTGCCTTTGCAGATTGGAGCGATCGACCGCGTCATCATCCCAGATTTCGATCTCGCCCACCCCAGCAGCCGCGAGATAGAGCGCGCAAGGACCGCCAAGCGCCCCTGCCCCGATCATGGAAACAGACGCGTCTCGCAGCTTTTGCACACCCGGTCCGCCAATCTCTTTCAAAAGAATGTGGCGTTTGTGACGCTCGATTTGGTCTGCGCTCAGGCTCATCTGCCTGTCTTTAAAGGCGAATCTGGGCTGTGGCGAGCCTGAACGCGCACTGAGCGTCTTCGTCACGAACTTGTCTCATTTGATTAAATTGCTGCCACAAGTTCTTACTAAAAGGTTAACAACCAAATAGGGTTCCTTCTGGGAGGATGGCTGATGAATGACCACGCAACAGGTGCGCCGGGCGGGCTGACCGAAAAAGACATTATCGATCTGACCAAACGCCCCAGCGACGCGTATAATCAAGTCGTTCTACAGGCCGATTACACCACACGCGCGGCGCTAAGCTTCTATCGCTTCCGTCAATTGGGCGGCGATTATCACCTGCCCGCGCGCAAAAAGCGCCAGCCAGAGAGCCCGCGTCCTGAGAGCGAAGAGGCGCCGCACAAGTATCACCATCGCAAACTGAAGCTCGGGGAATCGACCGGGCGCGGCGTGCACTATATTTCCAGCCACCCGAAAGTTCCGATGCTGCAAATGTCGATCATCGCCCTGATGATCATCTTTGAAAGCGCCGCGAACGCTTATTTCTTTGCGAAAGAGAGCGAGTTTGGCCTTGCCGGTGGTATCTTCCAGGCGGCGGCTGTATCGCTCGCAAACGTCGCCACAGCCTTCTTTATCGTTGGCTATTGGGGCATGCGCCACATCTCTATGCCGATTGATTTAGAGAACATTTTCAGTCGTCGAAACTTGTATGTTTTGATGGGGCTCGTCGCGATCGTTGTTGGCCTATCTCTGGTCTTCTTGGTCAATCTCTCAGCCGCGCATTATCGCAACATTCTCGATATGCAGGCGCTCGGACAAGGCTTGCCGGATGACCTGCCGACAACCGTCTTACCCCATTTCATCGTTGATCCAGCCGTGTGTGAGAAAATCTTGACCTCGCCGCTCGGGGACACGATTGGCAGCGCCGCCACCAATGCCATGTGCCGACCCTTTGCGCTGCACTCGCTTGACGCGATGGTTCTGTTCGCGCTCGGCCTTGCCATCGCTGCCTTTGCCGCCTTTGAAGGCCGCCGCCTCGACTCGCCTTTCCCTGGCTTTAGCGACTCCGCCCGCGGTCTCGAACGCGCACGGTCTGACCTGCAGGACGCCATGTTCGACTTCGAAGAGAGCTATGATGACATCAAGGATCTCGTGCTGGAGGTTAAGTATGGCCCAGAGCAGATGGACGACAAGGATCTCAATCCGAAAGAGAAAATGGTCATCCACCGGACCATGCAGGAAATGATGGCCCCGTTCCAAAAACTCCTCAGAACCACAGATGATGGCTTGTCAGATGAGTTCGGTCTTGAGCATGATATTATCGATCAATTCCGGGTGAAGGCTGAAGGGTAATGGCGCGGCGTCGGCGATCGAGGCAGAAAAAGCAACGCAATCAGGCCATATTGAACTTTGTTCTCGCGGGCCTCGCGATTGCGATTATCGGCTTTTCATTCTTTGCGCTCCAGCCAGAGCCATATGATGAGGTGACGCTGTGCGAAATCTCAGATGAGTTGCCAGCCCACACCGCTGTCATCATCGACAAGACAGACGAGTATTCCGAACAGCAAGCGGGCCTGATCGCGGCCACGATCCGCCGGACCCGCGACCGTCTCGAGATAGGCGAGCGTTTGACCCTGTTTGAGCTCGATCAGTTCGGGCAGTTTGATCCGCGCGGGAAATTCTCGCTCTGCAATCCAGGGCGCGGCGACCAGGTGAATGCGCTATTCCGCAATCCCGAGCGGATTGAAGAGCGGTTCAATGATAAGTTTGACCGCCCACTGGAAACCATTCTCGAGGACTTGGTCGTCCCGAAAGAAGCGCCGAATAGCCCGGTTCTAGAAGCGCTTGCACGGCTCGGCCAAACGGACGCCTTCTCGGATCGCGCGCCGGCACGGCGGATCGTGATCATCTCTGACATGTTACAAAACTCAGACGTCTTCACCGCCTATGGCGGCGGCGGCTCGATGCCAGCCTCTATGCCGACCGCAATCGAAGTGGCGGATGCCACGATGCGCCGGTTTGGCAATAGTCTGGACGGAGTTGATCTCGAAATCCGGCTCATCCCACGCCAGCGCTATGTCGATATGCAACGCGGCGCGCTTAGGGCCTATTGGGACCAAGTGTTCGATGAGCTCGGCGTCAGCGTCACGTGGCGCGACCTCTAAAGCCGCTCAGCCCATGACCCGGAAGAAGGCCATGCCGTCATAGCCTTTGGCACCGACGGTCTGAAGCGCGGTCATCTCTACGCCGTCTAGGTCTTTCGCAAAGGCCATCATCTCGCGAATACCTCTGATACTATTGTCTTGGCTCTCCGCGTTCAACACGCCGCCGCCGCGCACGACATTGTCCGCGATGATCACTGTCCCCGGCTTGGACAGTTTTAGCGCGTGCTCCAAATAGGTTTTGTGGTTGACCTTGTCGGCATCAATGAAGACCAGATCAAAGACCGATCCAGCAGTGATCTCAGCCTTGAACACCTCGATGGCGGGCCCGACCCGCAACTCGATCCGGTCGCCAAAACCAGACCCGTCAATGTTCGACTGCGCCACTCCTGCTGTTCGGGTATCGATTTCTGTGGTGATGAGATGACCGCCTTCGGGAAGCGCGCGCGCCATCGCAACAGCCGAATAACCGCCAAGGCAGCCAATCTCTAAAACGCGTTTCGATCCGGTCATGCGAATCATAAGCGCCAAAAACGCGGCTTGAAGCGGGGTGACGGCATGCGGCACCAGCCCCTCGCGCGCGCTTGCGGCCGCGATTTCGTCCAAAACCGGATCATTTGGCAGCAAAGACGCCTCCAAATAGGCGTCCATGGCTTGGATTGTGTCGTCGAACTGCAGAGTTAATCTCCGTTTACTAATCTTCGCCCTTGAGCATCGTGAAAATCACGCGTACGACTTGTTCCCGAGTGTAGAGTTCATCAAAAGGGACATCATGCGTGTAGTCCGACTGCGTCTCCTGGCGCTAGCATGCATTTTCTCTATCGCCCCCGCTTTTGCACAGCAAGAGGAGGCGGCGGCCCAATCGGTATCGATGAATCCGGGCGATGTCTATGATCTGAACCGACAAGACGTGACCGTGCCAATCGCGCGGAATGAGCGAGAGGACGCAAACGGGAACGGCGCTGTGACCGTTCCATTGGAAAATCTCGCCACGCCTATGCGTTGCATGGCCGCTTGGTCATATTTGGCAGCAAGTACGGTTCGTACACCCAAAGAAATAGCCGATAAACATCCGCATTTCACCGAAGCTATGGCGAGCGCCCATTGGCAGCATTGGTTGAAACTCGACCTGGTGGTTCATAATGGCGTTTTGAGCACAGATTTCCACCAAAGGCGTCTCGCAGCGGAGCGAACCTTCGCAACCAAGATGACGGACGAGGGCGACGCCTATGCCTATCGCACGCTTGGGGCCTGCTATGTCGAACCGTCTGAGCGCCAAATTGCCGACCCAACCCTGCTCTTGCGTAATTTCATGATCGAATTCCAAGGCCTGCCCGACTCTTTTGCCGTGCCGGTCTTACAGCGCCAATTGCGGTCCTTCCCGATTAGCGAAACGATCGAAACCGACACCAGCGACAATTGCGACCTTCAAGCGACCATTTTCGCCGAGCATGCACGCGTGACGGCCGTCAACCAATGCTTCGAGCGCGGGGGCATTCTCGCGTCGCTGCCAAAGGTTCAGATTGCCGATATTGATGGCATCTGCCGGGTCACCAGCTCCATTCAGTGCGAAAACATTCCCTAGCCTGACAAAGCTCGCTAAGGCTGGGCGCTGATGACTGATTTGCCCGTCCCCGCTGGCGAAACCACGCCGGACACGATCTATTCCCAGCCCGCCGAATGGGTTCAAAGCGGCGCTGGGGCACAGGGCAATCTGTTCCTCACCGGGCGCGCTGGAACCGGGAAAACCACCCTGCTCCGCAAATTCATTACGCAAGCTGGCGAGAGCGCCATTGTGCTGGCGCCAACAGGCGTTGCGGCGATGAATGCGGGCGGGCAGACGCTGCATTCCTTCTTCAAGTTCCCACCGCGCCTGATCGAGCCTCAAGACGTTAAACGCCTCCGCACCGCGCGGCTCATGAAAGCGGCAGAAACGATCATCATCGACGAGATATCGATGGTCCGCGCAGATATGCTGGATGCGATTGATCGCAGTTTGAAGCTCAATCGCGGCTCCAAACGCCCGTTTGGCGGGGTCCGCATGATCTTGTCCGGCGATCTACATCAATTGCCGCCGGTCGTGCGCGGTGATGAGGATCCAATCCTAAAAGAGCGTTATGGCGGGCATTATTTCTTCAATGCGCCCGCCTTTAAAGAGGCCGAGTTCGCATTGCTGGCGCTGAAACATGTGTTTCGCCAGGAAGACCCGCGCTTCCTCGCTTTGCTCGGTGCCATGCGGCAAGGGCGGCTCACGCCCGCCGATGATGCAGTCTTGCGCAGCGTCGTTTCAGATCGCGACGCGGTCGAGGCGAGCGAGACGCATATCGTGCTGACGCCGAACAATGCGAATGCCTACCGGATCAATCAGGCGCGGTTGGAAGACCTGCCAGGGCCTGAAAAAGTCTTCGAAGCGCGTGTGCAGGGCGATTTCGATGAGAAGACTTATCCCACCGAAGCTGATCTTGAGCTGAAAGAAGGCGCGCGGGTCATGCTGATCAAGATCTATCCGGAAGGGCTCTGGGTGATCGGCTCGCTTGCGTCCGTAGCAGGCTGGTCCGGCCGCAATGTACTGGTCGAGCTAGACGGCCACACGTATGAGATCGAGCCCGCGGCCTGGGAGAAGTACAAATACTCGCTCGACCCAGAGACCAAAAAAGTCTCCCGCGAAGTGGTCGGCACGTTCAAGCAAGTACCGGTGCGCCTTGCCTATGCGGTGACCATTCACAAAGCGCAGGGCCTGACCTTGGACAAAGTCTATATCGATCTCGACCGGGGCATGTTTGCGCATGGCCAAGCCTATGTTGCGTTTTCAAGGGCGCGCAGCCTCGACGGGCTCGAAATCTCACGTGCGCTCCGACCGCGCGATATGGTCATGGACCGCAATGCGTTCGCCTTTGGCAAGCTGGAGCCACTCGAAGACAATGACGCCTATTTGCTCGCCAAATTTGCGAAAGAGGACGATGCGCTGCTCTAAGCGGCCGCACGGGCCTCACCGAGCAGGAGCGCTTTTAGACCACCCTTCACCCGGAAGCTCTCAATCAAGAGATAGGTGCATAGAAACCCCATGCCGCCAAACACAGCGAGCGGCGTGAGCATCAGGCCGATCGGGCTGTAATTGTGCCGCCACGAGACCCAGAGGCCAGACAGTAAGAGAAAGCCCATAAAGTCGAGATTGAACTGTCCGGGCCAGGTCATCGCCGCCATGTCGCCAAAAAAGATCTGGACCAGGCCCATCCCGTGATTGGCGATCACGATGCCGGTATAGACAAGCAGAATGATTAGAAAAATGGCGACGTAGATACGTAAAAGGGTCATGCGCTCTTCCTCCGAGCGCATGACCTTAATGTAGCGATCGCTACAAAACAAGCCTATTCTGGTTTTTGTCCAACGATGAAAAGCACGGGCCCATTGCCCGGTTGCCAATAGTGTACGGTCTTGAAGCCGATCGATTCCATGTCGGACTGCAAGCGCTTTGCCGTGAAGCGGTAGACTTTCGGCCATTGCCCGAGCGTGTGCATGATCGGGAAGAGCGGTTCCATTAGGCGGAACATCAATTTCTCGCGCAGGCACATGGTGCTGGAAATGAAATGCCCGCCGGGTTTCAGCGTTTTGTAGACCTCTTCCATGACTTTCATCCGGTCATCGACCAAGTGAACAATGTTGAGCCCGAGAACCGCGTCATAGGCGCCGGGTGCAGGGCGGTAGCCATCCATATCGGCGACCTCAAAGGTCACGTTCTGGATACCTTCTGGCTCGAGCTTGGCGCGCGCGATACGGATCATCTCAGATGAGACATCAATGGCATCAATATGTTTCACGTGCGGGGCATGGAGGATAGCGGTCGAACCGGTGCCACAACCAAATTCCAGGACTTGCGAGCCCGGCGTGAAATACTCTCGGGTGAGGCCGAGTTTGATCTCATAGGCTTTTTGTTGAGCGATGGGTTGGCGAGAATATTTCTCCGCCGTTTTGTCCCAGAACTTAGCTTTATCGGGCATGAAGGGCTCCTTACACAGTCCGGCGCGCCGCGGCACGCATGTATGGTCATAAATCATGCTCTGCATCTATCTATTCGTAGATCAGATATAAATTGCGCAAAAATCGAAGAGACCTATACATAAATCGATGAATTGGCAGGCCATCTCCTTTGATTGGAACCAAGTCCGCGCGTTCTTGGCAACGGCGGAGGAAGGCTCTTTGTCGGCGGCCGCCCGCGCGCTCGGACAGACGCAACCGACCCTCAGCCGACAAGTCGCAGCACTTGAGGAAGAGCTTGGGGTCACGCTGTTTGAACGGGCTGGACGCGCCATGGCGCTCACCACAGCTGGGATGGAGCTGCTCGACCATGTCCGCGACATGGCTGACGCCGCCAATCGCATTTCGCTGTCGGCGTCTGGACAATCGCAAGGGGTCTCTGGCCGCGTTGCCATCACCGCCACCGAGAATATGGCGCGCTCCCACCTGCCCCGCATCTTGAAAAAGGTTCAGGACGTTGCTCCAAACATTCGCATTGACCTTGTGCCCTCGAACGAAGTGCAAGATCTGACGCGCCGCGAAGCTGACATTTCAATCCGTCATGCGCGGCCCGAACAGCCGGACCTCATCGCGAAATTGCTCTTAGAGACCAAAGCCCACCTCTATGCCTCCAACGACTATATCGAGCAGGCCGGGCCATTCCTTCAATTGAAAGACTTAGAACGCGCGACCTTTGTCGGATTAGACCGCACGAAGGAAATGATCGTGGCCATGCGCGAATATGGCCTGACCCTGCACGAGGATCAGTTTCGGTATAATTCGCCGAATGGCAATGTGCTGGTCGAGCTTGTGCGCCTGGGGCTTGGGGTCAGCATCCTGACCAAGGATGTGGAAGCCTATTCGGACACGATCCTCCCCATCCTGCCTGACGCGTTTCATATCCCGATCCCGGTTTGGCTGGTCACCCATCGCGAACTGCATACGAGCAAGCGTATTCGAGTGGTCTACGATATTCTGGCTGAAGAGCTGCCGAAGATTATGCGCCATTGACCAGGTGTGAGACTGATGCGAGCGTGACCCGATCGAGGTCGCTCGCAGTATCGGAGCTCATATGATTGGCTTGGCCCTAAAATGGCTGACGATTGCGCTGGTCGCGCTGGCGGTCTTCGCCGCAGCGACCGCGATTTTCATGTATTACACGCTCAACTTTGGCGCTTGCGCCGAAGGCGGTCCAAGCTGCAATACCAATCTTGCGACGCTATACGCCTCTGGGATCGGCATTGTCGGGTTTTCGGTCTCTGCCTATGCCGCGCATATGATCGGCAAAGGATTTCGCAATCCGCCCTCGTCTGAAGACTAAGCCAGGCGGGAGATTTCCTCGCTCAGGCGCTTATCATCGTCCGTCGTAATCTTTTCGAGCACTTTGACCCGGTCGCGCAGACGGATGACCTCTTTTTCTAAGTCTTCCATCCGCAACCTGGTTTCTTCGTCAGCCGTCGAGTTCGCCTTGGTTTCAATCCAGGTTTTGACGACGCCCGCACCGACCGCGATGAGGACGATGAACACGACCATGGTGAAAGGGCTATCTATCTCAAACATTTTATCCTGACCTTATCGTTTTTCGATATATAGCACGTCAGGATGAAATCGCAAGGTCTATCGGCCGGTCGATCCAAACCCGCCGCTGCCGCGCTCTGTTTCATCAAGCGAGTCAACGACTTGCCAGGCGAGGCGTGTGACCGGCGCGAGCAACATTTGGCCGATCCGCTCACCGCGCGCGATTGTGAAAGCCTCTGCGCCATGATTGATCAAAATCACTTTCAGCTCGCCGCGATAGTCGCTGTCGATCGTGCCGGGCGAGTTGAGGCAGGTAATGCCATGCTTCGCCGCGAGCCCGGAGCGCGGACGCATTTGGATCTCATAGCCCTGCGGGATGGCGACGCTGAGCCCCGTCGGCACCATGGCGCGGGTCCCAGGCTCAAGGACGATGGGCGCCCCCTCTTCAACAGCGGCGCGCACATCCATACCGGCTGCGCCAAGCGTCTCATAGGCTGGCAGGTCCAGCCCCTCAAAATGCGGCAAAGGCCGCACTGCAACAGTGATATCAGTCATGGCTCTGCACAGCGACGGAGTCGGGGCTGTGAGTCAAGTGTGACGCGGTTTGATGGGGGCTTGGGAGGCTCAGGATGAGGCTAGCACCATACCCGCTCATCCCGGGCTCGACCCGGGATGAGCGGTGGAAGGCGCGTGCCGATCTCCACGCCCTAAGTCAGCACCGCAATGCCTATTGAGATCGCCGAAATCACCAAAGACAGCGCCGCAAGCCGCGTAGAGATGATGAACCGTTTTCGATTGTCCTGCAGGTCTGCCAAAACCGACGTCAGCAGCGGAAAATTCACAACATGGCGATCATTGGCGAGGCGCATATTGAAGAAATTGACGTCCTGCCCGTCCCCGGTCGTGGAGCCGTATTTTTCGTTCATATGATAATAGAGCCGCCCAAAGATCAGGTCGGGGTCGCAGCGAAACCGCTTGCCGAGTGCGTCGATATCGATCGGCACCCAGATCTTTGCGACCCGCGTCTTATTCTCCTCAGACCATTCAGAGAAGGCTTTCAGATTCTCTTTGTAAATGATCGCCAATAAGGTCTCATCGGTTGGAATTGGGCGTGCCATAGTCTCGTCCTCCCACGCTTTTCGCGAGACAGGTCTAGCACAGCTGAAAGCCGCTGTTTGTGAATTCTATTGCGCCGCGATTTGGTCGGCCTCGCCGCCAAATTCTTCGGTGATGCGCGCGACCAGACGGACCGCGACATCTTCCTTGGTCATGCGCGGCCAGCGCGCTTCGATGCCGTCGCGGGTGACCAGTGAGACTTGGTTCATCGCTCCGCCCATGACATCGCCGCTGACATCATTGGCGACAATCCAATCGCAGCGCTTACGCTTCAGCTTGGCCACTGCAAGGTCTTCGACATCATGCGTCTCCGCGGCAAAGCCAATCACTAAACGAGGACGCCGTTTCTTCTTGCGCGACAGCGTCGCCAGGATGTCAGGGTTCTCAGAGAGCTCCAGCGTTGGATGCGGATCGCCGTCGCCTTCTTTCAATTTCATTTTCTTCGCCGCCGCCCGGCTTGGACGCCAATCGGCGACAGCGGCGACAGATATGAACACATCGGCGGGCAGCGCCGCTTCGCTCGCCTCGAGCATTTCGCGGGCGGTCTCGATGGGTACCAGGTCAACGCCCGCAGGCACTGGCAAAGAGACCGGACCAGAGACCAGCGTGACTTTCGCTCCGGCCGCCGCGAGCGCGCCAGCAATCGCATAGCCTTGCTTGCCGCTGGAATGGTTGGACAAGAAACGCACCGGATCGAGCGGCTCACGGGTCGGCCCTGCCGTGACGAGCGCGTGACGCCCGGCCAGTGGTTTGCGCTCTAGGCCGTACAGCACGGCCCCGCCTTTGAGCTTCTCTTCGATACGGTCGGCAATTGCGAGCGGTTCCGGCAGGCGTCCTGGCCCAAACTCACCGCACGCCATCGCGCCTTCGTCCGGGTCCATCACCTCAACGCCGTCGCCGCGCAGGGTTTCGACATTGCGCTGTGTCGCGGCATGCTCCCACATGCGGACATTCATCGCTGGCACCATGAGGACAGGTTTGTCTGTTGCGAGCAGAGCGGTCGAAGCGAGATCATTTGCGAGACCATTGGCGGCTTTGGCCATTAAGTCTGCGGTGGCTGGGCAGACCACGACGAGATCGGCAGAGCGCGAGAGCTGGATATGGCCCATCTCGGATTCATCATCCAAGTCGAACAGTTCGGTAAAGACTTTCTCGCCAGACAGAGCCGACACTGAAAGCGGCGTGACAAATTCCTGGCCGCCTTTGGTGACAATGCAGCGGCTGGCAATGCCCCGCCGCGCGAGCTCACGGATCAATTCCAGAGACTTATAGGCGGCAATACCCCCGCCAATGATCAGAAGAATACGCTTGTCTGACATGCCACTTACTTATGCCACTTCTGGGCCATTTGGCACAAAACAAATGAAAAAACGACCACACAGATGCGTGAGATTGATGTTTTTGGTTAATTGATTGGGAAAGAAGCCCTTTTCATCGGCTTTTGTTCACGTCGGTTTCCAAGCCTCCTGTGCGCGTTTCCGGATCCCCTATCATAGCCTCCCGAACCCGCCGATACCTGCGCAGGCAGGTATCCATGGGCCAGAATCACCAATGGCTCACGTCGCAAAAACTCGTCCCTG
>JBCBDI010000002.1:0-29627 GCA_038529885.1 Pseudomonadota bacterium | reverse complement strand
ATTCTTCCGGCCGGGCGGAACGCACAATTAGGTTCGTCACGGGCATGACCCTCCAAATGTTCAGTCGGACTGGATGCTTACTGAATTGGGACTCAATGGCCACCAATTTCAAACCCCCGAAAGATTACGAGGTGAAAGCCGCTATTATCGCCCCATCAATACAGTAATCGAAGATCACGCAATCATTTTCTGATTGATTAGGCGGCTCTTAATACTCTAAGTAGTAAATAATCGACGATTCACTGCGTAGGCTCAGCTTGCGAATTGGGACGGTTGGTCGGGACGCCAACCTCGACGAATTCGCAAGTGTTCATCCGGGGCACCCCGCCGCCCCCAATAGGACCGCGCATGAATTTAGAGATCGAACTCCTAAAATGTTACCAGTGCCCAGACCTCAACGCGTTATTGGATAGAGCGTCCCATGCGTTCGAAATGGCGGGCTTTCCTTATCTGATCCTGAAATGGGCGCCGACCCCCGGTTCAGACGCAGCAATGATTGCCTATAGCCAGCCTGTGTGGAGCAATTTCGCCGATCGGCTCGGATCAAGAGGGGTGGAGCTGACACAGGCCATCGGATCTTCCATCGCTGCCGGCATAGAGCAGTCGAAAGCCGATGTGCGCGACCGCCAGGCCTGGAAAGCGCAACAGACATCCACCTTCCTCCTGGCACGAGACGCGCCGCAAGACTTCCACCTGACCGGCCTTCAAATGACGCTCATTTGCGACCTGGGGGAGCGCCCATGGCGAGAATTCGTCTCCCACCCTCTGTGCAAAGAACGCGATCGCATACTGCTTTTAGAAGCGAAAACGCAGGTGCCGATCACGCGCGCCATGGCCACAGATGCGCGGCGCATCATGGCTGTTTTTGAAAGTGTTTATCGGAGTTTTCATAGCCCTGAGCTGATCACAACCTTCGGGTCCGAGCTGACACATGAGGAGCCAGCACTCTCGCGCCGCGAAATCGAATGCCTGCAATGGCTAGCGGCGGGCAAAACCCTTCAAGAAGCCGCCGTCATCTTAGATATTTCGGAACGCACATTGCGGTTTCATATTGCCAATGCGCGCACCCGCCTCGGCGTTGCGACAACGATGCAAGCCGTTGTCGCGGCGGCTCTGCGATATGGCTTCAACCCGTTGGACGCGCGCCGCTCAATTTACACGATCAGCCGGGCGCAACTGTAATTGCAGAGGGTCTAGATCCCGTCGGCTGAATGGGCTGGGCATACTGTCTGATGTGACAGTCGTTGCCGGCGGCAGGTCTCAGTAGTCCTTTTTAAGAGAGATACTGATCGGAGTTTGAAGGACCCACATGTCGACCAAATTGAAACTTCTAGGTGGTGCGATCGCAGCAGGCATGATCGCCAGTTCAGGCGTCGCATTGGCGCCCGCCCATGCCGCCTCATCATTGGAATCTGAGTACATACATGCGAGCTGTGAAGGCAAAGACGCCATTTGCGGTGTGATCGTCGTCGCAAGCGCGGGATCGTTCACCTTGGATTGGAATTCTGTCGAAGCACGCGACTCACAGCCTGCAGGACCTTTGACGCACCCCAAATGTCCTGGCCTGGACAAGAAGTTCGATCGCAACGTCCCGCAAGGCAACTATAATAAGTTCACCATTCCCGCCTCGTGCGCCTACAAGGTCAAAGTCAAGATTTTGAGCGGCAATGGCAAAGACGAAAATCTATATCTGACCCCTGGCTGCATCATCAAAGCGCGGGTTGAGGGGGATCTTGGGTCTAATAAATGGGTGCTCGATGTCAGCGCCGCGAATAACAATATTCCAACCAATTCAAGCAATAAGCCCATCGATCAGGGTGGTTATAAATGTGGCCGGCAGAAAAACGCGGGCTTCTAAGACAGATTGCAGATGGGAGGGTCGCTCATCGCTGATGACCGAACAGCGACACATGATGCCGAACCAGCTTTTGACGCCCATTCTGAGCTTGCTTCTTTTGATCAGCTTAGCGAGCTGTATCGCAAATCCGAACATCATCGAAGGCGAAGAAGCTGAAGCCTTGCTGGAGGCTTACCGCACTCAGACAGAACTGGCGCGTCAGACACAGGCGCAAGTGGCCGAGACGTCCATACGCCGTCTGGACGTACAGCAGACGGAGCGCGGCGGTCTTTTCTTGTCAATCGATGTGGTCAATGCCGATCTCAGCCAGGTCATGTCGCAAATCTTGACGGACAATCGGATCGCCTATCGCCTCGGCGGCATGGGATTTAGCGGCAACATATCCCTCCGCTTTGACGACAAACCCCTCTTGGACGGCTTAAACCTCCTCTTAGAGACGCGCGGCATCATGGCTTACGAGACCAATGGCATCATCGAGTTTCGCATCGCGCGCACCGCAGATCTCACCACACTCGCGGGCGAAGCATCTCAGGAGATCATCACGCGGGAAGTCGAACTGAAACACGTCACCGCCGCCGACATCGAAACGCTGATCACCGGGCTCTTCCCGGCCACCGACGTACTGCAGAGCGAGCCCGTCGCGGTAGGAAGTATGGCGGAACGCAATGTCGTTTATGTGTCGGGTTTGCCGGACATGGTGGCGCTCGCCATGTCCGTCATCGCGAGAGCCGACCAGCCAGTCGCGCACGTCATCATTGAAGCCTTAGTGGTCGATATCAACACATCGTCGGTGGAAACGCTGAACATCAGCCTGGCCGACAGCACGTCCGGCAAATTCACGCTGTCGAGCCTGGTACCCGGCAATACCGGCGGTAATATCGTCGCGACCTTCTCGGACCTCGCCACAAACTCTGCGGAAGTTACAGCGACGATTGATTTTCTCGCCGCGCGCAATGCCGCCGAGGTGCTCGCGCGGCCATATATTGCCACCCGCAGCACGCAGACCGCCTCCATTCAGATCGTCGATGATCAGTTTGTCCGAGTGGACACATCCAATGACGATTCTTCGATCATCTCGACGGACTCGGTCACCGCTGGGATCACGATGCAAATCACCCCTGTGGTTATGGCCAATGAAGCCATACGCGTGGACGTCGCTTTAGAGGATTCACGCTTCGGCGCGACCGCCGGGGATATCTTGATCACCAAGCAAAGAAACTCGGCGTCGACATCCATGATCGTCAAATCCGGTCAGACCATCATGATCGGAGGTCTAAATTCGCGCTATCGGATTTCTGAACATTCTGGCCTGCCATGGGTGCGGAACATTCCCATTCTCAGCGCCTTTCTGGCAGAGCAGGGGGCATTGGAAACGCGCTCTGAATTGGTGGTCTATTTGACCCCCTATGTCTGGGTGCCCGGCCTCGACTTACCCCTGCCGCATGCCGGCACGCCGTCGCCGCATATTCCAGACTGGCTAAGCGTAGAGACCGGCCAGAAGCCGAAATAGGCCGCCTATTACTTCTTGGCAGCAGCCTTTTTCTTGGTCGTCTTCTTCTTGGCCGGCGCGCGTTTTTTCTTGCCGCCTTTGGCTTCTTTCGCCGCTAAGATCTCTAAAGCCTGATCGATATTAATGTCGGTCGGCTCCATATCTTTTGGCAGCGTCGCATTGGTCTTTTGGTGCTTAATGTACGGGCCATAGCGACCATCGAGCACCTGCACGGGATCGCCGCTGGACGGGTGGGCCCCAAGATCTTTCAGAACCTTTGGTGCCGCCCGGCCGCCGCGTCCGCCGCCAGCCTTCTTGTCCGCGATGAGAGACACCGCGCGATTGAGGCCGATCGTGAACATTTCTTCGACACTCGGAAGGTTCGCAAAGGTCCGATGGTGCTGCACATACGGCCCATAACGCCCGAGATTGGCATAGATCGGCTCGTCATCCTCAGGGTGCTTACCGACTTCGCGCGGCAGGCTGATCAGCATAATCGCTTTCTCAGGCTCGAGCTCTTGCAGTGACCAGCCTTTCGGCAAGCTGGAGCGCTTCGGTTTGTCTTCGCCAATATCCATTTCAAGATAGGGCCCGAACCGGCCTGATTTGAGCAAGATCGGTTGGCCTGTATCTGGATGAACGGCGACCTCTTCGCCCTCAGGGTTGATCGCGTTCTCGGCTTCTTCTTGGGTCGAGAAGGGCCGGGTAAACTTGCATTCTGGATAGTTGGAACAACCGACAAAGGCGCCGTGCCGACCGAGCTTCAAGCTAAGCTCACCCTCATTACAGAGCGGGCAAAGGCGCGGCTTTTCCTTGATGTTTCCCTTTTCATCGACAGGCGGGAAAACGTGATGGCCGAGCACTTCATTTAGAACGTCGAGCACTTGCGAGACGCGGAGGTCTTTGGTCTCGTCGATCGAGGCGGTGAACTGGGACCAGAACTCCCGCAGGAACGCTTTCCAATCCAATTTACCGTCGGAAATGACATCCAGTTTCTCTTCGAGATTCGCCGTATAGTCATATTCGACATAGCGCTTGAAGAAATTCTCCAAGAAGGACGTCACTAGGATGCCTTTATCCTCAGGCACCAGCTGCTTCTTGTCGATCCGAACATAATCGCGGTCCACCAAAGTCGACATCGTGGAGGCATAAGTTGAAGGGCGGCCAATGCCGAGTTCTTCCAACTTCTTCACCAGAGACGCTTCGGTGTAGCGCGGTGGCGGGTTGGTGAAATGCTGCTCTGATTTAGCCTCGAGCAGATCGGCGTGCTCGCCTTCTTTCAGCTTCGGCAGTCGGGCTTCTGCGTCTTCATCCTTATCGGTGTCATCGCGCCCTTCAGTGTAGAGCTTGATGAAGCCATCAAAGATCAGGACCTGGCCGGTCGCGCGCAGCATCGCGGAGCCGTCTTTGTTTGGCAGATCGATGGTCGTGCGCTCAAATTTGGCCGGTTCCATCTGCGATGCCACAGCCCGCCGCCAGATGAGGGCGTAGAGCTTCCAGAGATCCCCATCTGATTGCTTATAGTCTTCCGGGCGCAGGCTGAAATTGGTCGGGCGGATGGCCTCGTGCGCCTCTTGCGCATTCTTTTGCTTGGACGAGTAGCGCCGCGGCTTCTCTGGCAGATATTGCGCGCCATAATTGCCCTGAATGTGATCACGCGCTGCGTGATAGGCTTCTTCAGCCATGTTGACGCCGTCGGTCCGCATATAGGTGATGCGGCCTTCTTCGTAGAGCTTCTGCGCGGCTTGCATGGTGCGCTTGGCGGCAAAGCCGAGTTTGCGCGAAGCATCTTGTTGCAGCGTCGAGGTGATGAATGGCGGGGGCGGGTTGCGTTTAACAGGCTTGGCTTCAACACTCGCAACCGAATAGCCACCGAGCTTCACCTTATCGAGCGCCGTTTGAGCGGCAGCTGCGTCTGGAAGGTCAAACTTCTTCAGCGCTTTGCCGTCTACCGAGTGCAAGCGCGCTTCAAAATCAGTGCCGTCCGGCGCGCGAAGCTTGGCGCCAATGGTCCAATACTCTTCCGGCTTAAATTGTTCGATCTCGAGCTCACGATCGACCACAATCCGCAACGCGACCGACTGCACGCGTCCGGCTGATCTTGAGCCGGGAAGCTTGCGCCATAGGACCGGCGAGAGATTAAAGCCAACCAGATAGTCGAGCGCTCGGCGTGCGAGATAGGCGTCGACCAATTCCTGATCGATCTCTCTCGGATTTTCCATCGCGCTGGTCACGGCCGCTTTGGTGATCGCGTTAAAGACAACGCGTTCAACGGGCGTGTCTTTCTTGATCGCGCGGCGTTTTTTCAGGGCGTCGAGCAGATGCCACGAAATCGCTTCGCCTTCGCGGTCAGGGTCGGTCGCGAGGATGAGTTTACTGCCGGATTTGACAGCTTCCGCAATCTCTCGGATGCGAGCTTGGCTTTTGGAATCGGCTTGCCACACCATCTCGAAATCATTGTCTGGATCGACCGATCCATCCTTCGAGGGCAAGTCGCGAATGTGACCATACGAGGCTAGGACCTTGTAATCACTGCCGAGATATTTGTTGATTGTCTTCGCTTTGGCGGGGGACTCAACAACAACAACTTTCATGGGGGCGCGGCTCCGAACTGGGCATCAAGGCGGCGGAAAGTGGTTGGGGCCGCGCGTGCTGTCAAGAGCCGAATGATTTCAGCCGTCTTCTTGATAGGCCAAGACCGTCAGCGACACGAACAGCGCGCAGAGTGCCGGTGACCAGGCTGCGATGACAGCCGGGATCGCTCCCGAGGATCCGAAACTGGACGATATCTGGGTCACGAAGAACAGCCCCACAGCTGCGCCCGCGCCGGTTGCAATCAAACGGCTTGTCCCGCCAAGGCGCGACAAGCGCAAACAGACAATCGCGCCGATCAAAGCCATCGCCGTGAACAGGATCGGCAGTGCGGTCAGCCCAAACCAGCGCATGGAAAAGCGAGACGTGTCCAGTCCGGCTCGGCCCGTTTGTTGGATAAAACCGGGCAGCCCCCAAAAGCCGATCGTATCGGGAGAGGTAAAGCGCGTAAGCAGCGTATTGGGATCGAGATCTGTCTCAATCGCCAGGTTCTCAAGCCGCAAGGGCGGATTGCCAGGTGTGTTCTCAATCAGATTGGTGAGCTGCCAAAACCCGCCTTGAATTTCGGCCGTTTCTGCATCGATCCGCCGAATGAAGCGAAACCGTGACGTCGGACGCGCGCCTTCATAAACCCGGCCTTCTTCGAGAAACCGCACGTCAGAGAATATTTGACCGGTGCTGTCGACTGAGGCGGCATGAATAACGATCTGATTGTCATCGCTGCCTTGGCGCAGCCAAACATCGGTCCGTACGCGCTCGACCACGCGTCCGCCTTCGCGCAGCAAATCGGCCCGCTCCGCTTCGAAACGTTCAGACAAATGCGCACCGAGCGGGTTTAAGATCGCCATGGCAAACACACCGAGCCCCGCCGCCATTACCACGACAGGCGCAAGGAACTGCCACGCAGATTGCCCCATCGATCGGATGACCGAGAGTTCTGAACTCTTAGACAGCTGATTGTACGCGATCATCGCCGCCACTAGGACCGCGAAGGATAAGGTTTCTTCTAGAAGGCCCGGGAGTTTATAGAGCGACAATTGAACCGCCTGGAGCGGGGAGAGATCAATATCGCCGCCAACCGTGCGCAATTGCTCCACCACATCGACCAGCATGATCGTGACCGCGAAAATCCCGACCACAAGCGCGAGCGCGAACAAGCACCGCGTAAAGATATAGCGCTGAACCATAGAGCCCATCATGCGCTCGCCGCTCCCTTGATGCGCTCACCGCGGTTGAACAAGACGAATGCCAGCAATCCGATTGTGACAATAGGCACTACCCATTGGAAGACATTGACCAAGACATTGTTCGCGCTGCTCGATTGAACGGACAGCTGCACGATGATCAGCATCAGCGCCCCGGTGGACGCCATGACGATCCTTCGCGAATAGCCTCGGCGACTGAAATTGCCGCCAACCACCGCCAAGATGGCAAGCATGACCATAGCAATGCTGATCAGAGGGGACGAAAGCCGCGCATTTGCTTCGGCCAGATACTCTGTCTCGGAAAGGCGATCGATATAGCTCGAACGATCAATGAAAATGAGTTCGTCCAGGAACCGGTCGGACGCTTTATATATGAGCTTCAAATCTTCCCGCACAAAGGGCGTCAGGTCGAACGTAGACTGTTCGGAATAGAGGATGTTCAGAACATCATTCTCATCCATGAAATGGATTTGAACATTGAACATCACAATAGCCGGTTGACCATCAATCTCGATGAAGCGTCCGCGTTCGGCGAGATAATCGCGCGCGTCCGGCTGGCCGATGCGTTCGGCAATTTGAACCCCCAGCAAATCCGCGCCTTGCTGCTCGCGGGCGAACACGGTCAGATTTGCGTCCGGCGTTGTGAACTGGCCTGGGCGCACCATAGACGAGGCAAGATCGGCGCGCGCTTCATTAATGGTGAACCGCATCTCGCGTTGCGCTGAAGGTTGCACCCACAGGTTCACGCCGAGATGGATCAGCGCGCCCAGCACAGCCAGGCGAATGATCGGCGAAGAGACTTGCCAACGGGTCATGCCCGCGGCCTGAGCCACCACGATTTCACTGTCACGGTGCAAACGGTTGAGCGCCCAAATCGTTGCCACAAACATCGCCATCGGCATCAGAAGCGCGACGATTTGCGGAACGCCGAGCGCGACAATCTTGAAGAACGTGATCGCGCCTTGGCGGTTGTCGATGATGATTTCGGTCTGAGACAGGCCTTGCGCCAGAATCGCGAGCAGGGTCAAACCGCCGACAATAATCAGGACGGACCGCATCACACGGTTGAACAGATAGCGCTGAACTCGGTTCATAGTTGAATTTGTTGTTTTCCTGTCTGTTTTTTCCTGCCTAACGAGTTGCGCCAGGCGCGTCGATGCTTACTTTGCGCATCAAATGGAGTTGTTGCATGAAAATTACATTCACCGATGCCGCTAAATCAGAAATCGTCGGCTTCTTAGTGAACGAGGGGAAGAAATTGCCACCTGAGGCGGTCGCCCTCGACGAAGCCACAGGCGGTTTATTGTCCGAAGCCATCAGTTCGGGACGTTTTAGCGGAAAAGTCGGACAGCAAGCCTTTATCGTGCTGCCCAAGGGCAGTTCTTCGAAGCGGGCCGCATTGATCGGTGGCGGAAAACCAAAAGCCCGCGATGAGCGCGCGCTGGAACGCATCGGCGCGAGCACGTTCAAAGCCCATGCGAATAGCGGCTTTAAGTCTATGGACCTGCATGTCGACGACGCGGACGCCGCAGCCCGCATCGCGCTTGGGGCCAAACTCGCCGCCTATCGATTCGACAATTACCGCACCAAATTGAAGCCGGATGACAAGCCGAGTTTGACCAGCCTCAACCTGGTGACCGAAGACACCAAAGCGGCAAAGGCGGCGTTCAAGCCGCTGGATGCCGGCTCGGACGGCACATATCTCGCGCGCGATCTGGTCAACCTGCCGCCAAATGATCTCTATCCTGCCAGCTATGCTGAGCGGATCGAAGCGCTTGCCGAACACGGCCTTGAAATTGAAATTCTCGGTGAGAAAGAACTCGCCGCTCTTGGCATGAACTCGATGCTTGGCGTCGGGCAGGGCAGTGTCAAAGAATCAAAACTCGGCATCATGCGCTGGAATGGCGGCAAGGATGGCGACGCGCCAGTGGCGCTCGTCGGCAAGGGCGTGTGCTTTGACACGGGCGGCATTTCTCTGAAGCCCGGTGGCGGTATGGAAGATATGCGAGGCGATATGGGCGGCTCTGCTGCCGTCGTTGGCGCTATGTTGGCGCTCGCGAAACGCAAAGCCAAAGCCAATGTTGTTGGCCTTGTTGGTTTGGTTGAAAACATGCCGGATGGCGATGCCATTCGCCCAGGCGACATTCTGAATTCTGCCTCGGGTCAGACGATTGAAGTCCAGAACACTGACGCCGAAGGGCGCTTGGTACTGTGCGATGTGCTCTGGTATGTGCAGGAGCATTACAAGCCGACCGCGATTGTTGATCTCGCAACACTAACAGGGGCCATCGTGATCGGTCTTGGCCATCACCATGCGGGTATGTTCACCAATGATGACACGCTCTCGGATCAGCTCACCAAAGCCGGTCTCGCCGAGGGTGAGCGCGTTTGGCGGATGCCGCTCGGGCCGGAATATGACAAGCAGCTCAAGTCCAAATTCGCCGATATGCGCAATATTGGCGGACGGGCTGCGGGCTCGATCACGGCCGCGCAGTTCCTTCAGCGGTTCATCAATGAGGGGCAGACCTGGGCGCATTTGGACATTGCTGGGGTTGCCTGGGTCGAGGGTGAAAAAGCGCCAACCGATCCAAGCTGGGCGAGCGGATTTGGTCCGCGCCTCTTAGATCGCTGGATCGCCGACAATTATGAAAGCTAAAGCATGAGCGACGGCCAAAAGCCCGAATGGTGGTTTTACCACCTCCAGCGCACCACGCTGGAGCGGGCGGTCGGGCCCTTGCTCGAAAAGTGTTTGGAACGCGGGTGGCGCGTGCTTGCGATCAGCCCGGACGTCGCCCGCCGCGCGGCCTTGGACGAGGCGCTTTGGACCTATGATGACCAAAGCTTTCTCCCGCACGGCCAGGCCGAGGCAGAAGGCCTAGCCGCCGACGCTCAGCCCATCTTGATCTCGAAAGAGGTCGATAACCAAAATCAGGCCGCGGTGGCATTGCTCATGGATGGTGTGGACCTGCCCGTCGACGCGGCCTTCGAGCGCTGCATGGTGATGTTCGATGATGGCGATGGCGCGACCCGGCAAAAGGCGCGCGAGCAATTCAAAGCGGCAAAAGATGCGGGGCTGGTGGCGCGCTATTTTCAACAAAGTGGACGGGGATGGAAAGAAGCAGGCACTTAAATGAGGCTCATCCTTGGCAATATGAATTACTCCTCCTGGTCGATCCGAGGCGCCCTCGTGGCGCGGGCGAGCGGGCTTGAAATTCCCGAAGAAATTGTCCCCCTCGGCTTTCCCGAAACCAAACAAAGACTGATCGAAGAGACTGGGTCTCATACGGTCCCTGTCTTGATGGAAGGTGATGTCGTTATTCGCGACAGTTTGGCGATTGCCGAAACACTGGCAGAACGCGCTGATCCCGGCAAAGTCTGGCCAGAAGATCCTGGCAAACGCGCGCTGGCGCGATCAGCCTGCGCCGAAATGCATTCAAGTTTTATTGGTCTCAGAAGTCAGATGCCGGTGAACATTCGGTCTTCCTTGCCCACGCCGCCCCTCGAAGGCGACCTCTTGAGCGATATTGAACGCGTCAAAACGATCTGGTCGAGCTTGCGCGCCAAGTTCAAACCAGATGGCGATTTTCTATTCGGCGATTGGTGTGCGGCCGATGCCTTCTATGCGCCTGTCGTGACGCGCTTCCGGACATATGGCTATGAGCTCACCGGTGACCTGGCGGCTTATTCGGAGGCCGTTTGGACCCATCCACTATTGCAGACGCTACGCACGCAAGCCGAGGCCGAGCCATGGGAAATTGAGGTTGGCCATCTCGGACCAATCCGCGCTTGGCTGCGTGAGTGATCAGTGTTTCTCGCCCGCCGGCTTCGTGATCAATGTGATGACGAATACGATGAGCGTGAGAATGCCATAGCTGCCGACCACTTTTAGCGTGTGCGGGGGCAGGGTGCCGGTCCATAAGAAATAAATCCCGTAACCCGCGGCGATCAAAACCGCGATTGCCAACATCATTCGAAGCGTTCCAGCCATGCTCGTCTCCTCTTGCCGACACGTGTCGGCTTTAAAAAATGCCTCAGACTTATGAAGAATTCATGGCGGAATGTACGGGGTGGTTGCGGGGCTCGAAATGCCTCGTTATAGGCGCGCCAAGACATTCCATAGTTTCTACAGGAGCCATTCATGGCGGGCACGCGTACATTCTCAATCATCAAGCCGGACGCCACGGCGCGTAATCTGACAGGCGCGATCAATAAAGTGATCGAAGACGGTGGTCTTCGCATCATTGCGCAGCGTCGCATTCACATGACGCAGGCCCAAGCTGAGCGCTTCTACGACATTCACAAAGAGCGCCCTTTCTTTGGTGAGCTGGTTGAATTCATGACCTCCGCACCTGTCGTCGTTCAAGTCCTTGAGGGCGAAAACGCTGTGGCGCGCTACCGTGATGTGATGGGCGCGACCAACCCAGAAGAAGCCGCAGACGGCACCATCCGCAAACTGTTCGCCAAGTCTATCGGCGAAAACTCTGCCCACGGGTCTGATAGCGACGAGAACGCCGCGATCGAAATCGCTCAATTCTTTAGCGAAGCGGACATTGTCGGCTAAACGACCAGACATTTATTGATCGAAGAACGCGTCGCTGAACAAGCGGCGCGTTTTTTATATCTTCGCAGCGCCTTTGGATTTCAGAACCTCAGCGCAGGCGAGCTTTACCGCCTCCGGGTAAAGCTTGTGTTCTTCAACGAGGACCTTTTGCGCGAGGCTTTCGGCTGTTTCATCGGGCTCGATTGCGACGCGCGCTTGCGCAATTGCATCGCCCTGATCAACGCCTTCGGTCACCCAATGCGCCGTACAGCCCGCTTCTTGATCGCCTGCATCTATTGCGCGCTGATGCGTATTGAGGCCCGCATATTTGGGCAGGAGTGACGGGTGGATATTGATCATGCGATCGCTCCACTGGCCAACGAACCAAGGTGTCAGTATCCGCATAAATCCTGCCAGCACGATCATCTCAACATCGTGTTCGACGAGCACAGTCTGCATCGCGCATTCAAACGCTTCGCGGTCTTTGCCAAAAGGCTTGTGATCAACGCTAACCGCAGAAATGCCGGCTTGCGCTGCAATCGTCAGCGCGTTCGCGTCGGGCCGATTGGAGAGCACCAAGACCGGTTCAGCCGGATAATCCTCTTGAGCAGAGGCTTTCAAAATGGCCTCCATGTTCGAGCCACGCCCTGAAACAAGGATGGCGATCCGAATACTGGTCATTTCTCGACGAGGTCACCTAATAGGACGGGCGATTCACCCAATTCTGTGAGCTTGGCCATCGCGCTTTCAACATCAGATTGCGCGACAGCAAAGACCAGCCCAATGCCCATATTAAACGTGCGGTGCATCTCGTCTTCGGCAATATTGCCTTCAGCTTGCAGCCAATCGAAAACGGGCGGCGGCGTCCAACTCTTACGATCCATACGAGGAGCCAGTGACTCAGGACACATGCGCGGCGTGTTTTCCGTCAAACCGCCGCCGGTAATATGCGCGAGACCTTTGACGAGCCCGGACTTGATCAAGGGCAATGCCGCATTCGAATAAAGGCGCGTCGGCGTCAGCAGAGCGCGGCCGAGCGGCAATTCGTTCGAGAAGGGCGCGGCGTCTTCATAGGAAAGCCCGGTGCGCTCAACGACTTTCCGGATCAGCGAGTAGCCATTTGAATGCGGACCGCTTGAGGCAATCCCGATCAAGGCATCCCCGGCTTGCATCGCATCCATGCGAGGCAGGATTTCCGAACGCTCAACTGCGCCCACGACAAAACCCGCCAAATCATAGTGGCCGGGCGGATACATGCCCGGCATTTCAGCTGTCTCGCCGCCAATCAGCGCGCAACCCGCCTGCTTGCAGCCCTCGGCAATCCCGCCAATGACTTGCTCAGCGATGCCGTTTTCGAGCTTACCGGTGGCAAAATAATCCAAGAAAAAGAGCGGCTCTGCACCTTGCGCCAAGACATCATTGGCGCACATCGCAACCAGGTCGATCCCAACCGTGTCATGAAGGCCGGTTTCGAAGGCGAGCATCAATTTGGTGCCGACCCCATCGGTCCCGGACACCAGGACCGGGTCCTGCCAGCCCTCACGTTTGAGATCAAACAGAGCGCCAAATCCGCCCAAACCACCCATAACCCCGGCGCGGCGGGTGGCTTTGGCGAGGGGCCCAATGGCTTTTACCAGTTCGTCGCCTGCCTCAATATCGACACCAGCGTCGCGATAAGACAGGGAATCAGATGCGTTCGTCGTCATGATTGCGCGCGTTAGCATGGGCTCTGTCTGCTGACCAGCGCGCATCAGCGGTTCACGTCCGCGCTGTCAGTTGATAAGAGTCGTTAGAGTTTAGAGGACCCGCCTATGATTCGCCTGATCCTGATCGTTTTTGCCCTGAGTTTTGCCACCTATTTCTCGGCGGAGGCGCAAAACCGAGACGTCTATACCATTTCAGGCATTCCGGTAGACGAACGCGCACCAACGGTCGGCGAAGCCCAGCAAAAAGCCTTCGCCGCGGCCAAAGTCATTGGTGCGCAGCGACTAATCTCGCGTTTTACACTTCCCCGGGACCGGGCCTTAGCGAGCGATTTGATCATTGACCAAGCCCTGGCCGACCGGATCGCAGCGGCTGTCGACGTGGAAGAGGAAGTCGCAGGCGCTGGGCGCTACCGGGGCAGTCTCGCTGTGGTGTATAATCCTGTACAGGTTCGGGCGGTCTTGAACGAAGTCGGTCTACCGTTCACCGATAGCATGGCGCCAAAAGCTGTCCTCTTCACCAGCAGCTCAAATGGGATGGATCTCGCCTGGAACTTAGCTTGGGAAGAGACCCCCAAAAGCAGCCTCGTGCCACTTCTGATCAGCCGCACGTCCGGATTCGAACCGGACACACCCTGGGACGTACTCCAGGACGAAGTCTCTCTCTATGGGGCGCAGCGGGCCATCTTTGCCAATCTTCGCGGCGGGCAGGGGGGCTATTTGGTCGATCTTGTCTCTGTCACGCCTTCCGGTGTGCGCAACATTGGCACCACGCGGCGAGCGCCGACATTAGAAGCGGCTCTTGAGTCAGTGGCTGAGTTGCTGAACCAAGATTGGAAAGAAAACTCCATCGTCCGCGACGCGAGCCGCACGCTGATCGAAGCAACCGTGAAATATACCTCTCTGGCCGAATGGATCACGCTACGCTCGGCCTTAGTGCAGTCACCGCTGGTCTCGAACTTCCAGACCCAAGCGATTTCTACAGACGGCGCCTTTATTGCCTTCGCCTTTGCGGGCGATGGGCAGCAACTGACTTCGGATCTGCGCGATCGAGGGGTGGTCATTACAGCCCAACCGATCGGGTGGGTCATGACATCCGCGATCAGTTCAGCGCGGTAGATTGGGGTTCTCATAAATGCCGCCTTCGAGGCAGATCCCTTTAAAGTTCCCGGAGGATAAGCTCAGCTTCGAGACGATGGAGGTCACATCGGCGAACCGCGCGATTTGCGCGGCGCTGAGAAATGTCTCACGCTGGCCATATCATGCCTTCTGCCTTGTTGGCCCGGCGGGAAGCGGCGTATCGACCCTAGCCGAAGCGTGGGCATCCGAGCGCTCGGCGCGGTTCCTAAGCGCGGCCGAGCTTGAGCGGATCAAACAGAAAGATATCGATCAACTTGCCTCGGGCGACATTGCAATTGACGATGTGGACCAGCTCAAGAAGGCCGATGCTCTGCTCATGTTGTTAAGCTCCATCAAGCGCCATGAGCAGAACATCTTGCTCTCATCTCATACGGTTCCGAGCCAATGGATGTTCCAATCCCCTGATCTGAACTCGCGCCTCAAGGCCGCGCCGATTGCCGAGATTCCTGCCCCCGATGAGGACCTGTTGCGCGCCCGTCTTAAGCGCGCTTTTGCCCGGTCCGTCTTGGAAGTCCCAAAAAGCGTTGAGGACTATCTTGTCACGCGCCTAGGCCTGGACTACTCGCTGATCGAACACTCCGCGGAAATGCTTGCAGGCGCGAGTGGTGAGAGGCCTCTGACCATCCCGCTTGCAAGAGAAATCCTCGGAGACGATGAGCCTTAGGGGGCAAAGGGCAGGTAGATCGAATGACCAATGCAGTGAAAACGCCTGTGTCTGCAGCCGAGCGCTATATCAATCGCGAGCTATCCTGGCTCAAATTTAACGAGCGAGTCCTCGAAGAAGCCGAGAATGAAAGCCACCCGCTGCTTGAGCGGCTGCGATTTTTGTCCATCTCTGCCAATAATCTCGATGAGTTTTTCATGGTCCGCTATGCGGGTCTGCGCGAACAAGCGCGCGCTGGGATCCAAAAGCTCAGCATTGAAGGCCGCACGCCCGCCGAGCAAATTCAAGCGATCGAGAAAGCGGTCGATGCGCTGATGGCCGGTCAGCAAGCCTGTTGGGAAACGCTGCGCACCAAGCTGAAAGGCGAAGAGATTGAAGTACTGCCGGTCTCTGAGCTCAAGCGCTCAGACATGACCTGGCTGAAGGAGCGGTTTGAGAACCAGATTTTTCCTATCCTCACCCCTCAAGCTGTGGACCCGGCGCAGCCCTTTCCGTTCATTCCCAATCTCGGCTTTGCAGTGGCGTTTCAGCTGTCCCCGAAATCTGGGAATGGCGAGCCCATGGTTGGCTTGGTGCCAATGCCGGCCTTTTCGTCGCGCTTCATCCGGCTCCCGGATCGCAAATCTGGGCTGCTGAGATTTGTGCGTTTGGAAAGCGTCATTGCGCACTTCCAGAACCTTTTATTTCCGGGCTTCTCGGCCCAAGGCCACTGCGTCTTCCGCATCGTGCGCGACAGCGATATTGAGATTGAAGAAGAGGCCGAAGATCTGATCGCGGAATTTGAGATCTTGCTCAAACAACGCCGCCGCGGACGGATTGTGCGCATCCATATCGATTCTGACGGCCCTGAAGGCCTCCGAGACTTCGTCGCGCGCGAAATTGGCGCTGAGACCCGCGACATCGCCTTGCTCGATGGCATGCTCGGCATGAAGGACCTTTCTGGTTTGATTATGAAAGACCGCCCAGATCTTCTCTTCCAGCCCTTCGAGGCGCGCTTTCCAGAACGCATTCGCGAGATGGGCGGAGACTGTTTCGAAGCAATCCGCGCCAAAGACATCTTGGTCCATCACCCGTATGAGTCCTTCGACGTGGTGGTCCAATTCATCCGGCAAGCCGCGCGGGACCCGAACGTTGTCGCGATCAAGCAGACGCTCTATCGTACGACGCTCAACTCTCCGATCGTGTCGGCTCTGATTGAGGCCGCCGAAGAGGGCAAAAACGTCACCGCTTTGGTGGAGATCAAAGCCCGCTTCGACGAAGAGACCAATCTGCGTCTCGCCCGTGATCTCGAACGCGCGGGCGTGCAGGTCGTCTATGGCTTTATCGACTATAAGACCCACGCCAAAGTCTCGCTCATCTTACGCCGCGAAGGCGATGGGTTACAGACCTATACGCATTTCGGCACGGGGAACTACCATCCGGTCACGGCGAAAATTTACACCGACCTTGCTCTGTTTACCGCCGACCCAATCATGGGCCGCGATGCTGGACGCCTGTTCAACTATATCACCGCCTATCGCGATCCACCGGAGCATGGGCCAGAGCTCGAAAAGCTCGTCATGTCGCCGTTTGCGATGGAATCCTTCCTCATCGAACAGATCAACCGGGAAGCCAAAGCCGCGAAAGCCGGAAAGCCCTCCGGCATCTGGGCGAAGATGAATTCTTTGGTCGATCAAGATGTCATCGATGCGCTCTACAAGGCGAGCCAGGCCGGAGTGCCCATCCGCCTGATCATTCGCGGCATTTGCTGCTTGCGCCCCGGCGTTCCTGGCCTCTCCGAAACGATCCAAGTGAAGAGCCTGATCGGGCGCTTCTTGGAGCATTCTCGCATCGTCTGCTTTGCCAATGGCGAAACGCTCCCATCGGAGAAAGCCAAAGTCTTCATGTCCTCGGCGGACTGGATGGATCGCAACTTAAAGCGCCGCGTCGAGGCTTTGGTGCCGATCGAAGTGCCAACGGTACATCGCCAAGTGTTGAACCAAATCATGGTTGCCAATCTCAACGATGATGAGCAGAGCTGGGAAATGGGCTCTGATGGCAACTATATGCGCACAACCGTTTCCGGCTCAGATGGCGGCTTCAGCGCGCACCGCTACTTTATGGACAATCCGAGCTTGTCCGGTCGCGGATCCGCGCTCGTGGTCAGTGAACCGCCGCGCCTTGCGCCGCGCAAACGTGAGCGCAAATCCAAATGAAGCCCACCGAGAAAATTGCCGTCATCGATATCGGGTCAAACTCGTGTCGAATGGTGATTTATGAGCAAGCGGGCGGCGCGCTCATTCCTTACTTCAACGAAAAAGCCATGGCGGGGCTGGGGCGAGACCTGTCTGAAACTGGCCGCCTATCGCCTTCGGGACGAGAACTCGCGCTCAAAACCTTCCACCGCTTCCGCGCCATCACGGCGAGCTTGAAAGTGACCAACGTCCGCGCCGTGGCAACCGCCGCCGTTCGAGAGGCGAGCGATGGTGAGGATTTCCAATCTCAAGCGGAGCGCATTCTTGGCTACCCGATCAAAGTTCTGACCGGTGCGGACGAGGCACGCCTCTCGGCTTTAGGGGTCAAGGCGGGCTTCTTAGAGCCAAAGGGCTTGGTCGCAGACCTTGGCGGCACCAGCATGGAATTGCGCCCGCTCGATGAAAAATCGACCGGCGAAACCTTCCTCCTTGGCCCACTCGCGCGGTCCAAAGATGCCGATCTCAGCATTGAAAAGCGCAGTAAGATTATGCGCAAAATCTTGGAAGAGGGCCGGGAATGGAAACCCGAAAAGGGCCATAAGCTCTATGCCGTTGGCGGCGCCTGGCGCAATGTGGCTGCGGTCCACATGATGCTGACCAATTATCCGCTACGCGTGCCGCATGGCTACAGCATGAACCGCGTCGATGTGGACAATGTGATCGAAGCCGCCGAGCTCGCCAAATCGGACAAACTGACACGAGAGCAGCTTCAGGGCGTTTCCAAACGGCGCTTTGACACGCTCTCGCATGCTTCGCTCTTATTGCGGACATTGATGCAGCATCTCGAAACCGAGAAGGTCGTGATCTCATCCTTCGGTCTACGCGATGGTGTGGCCGCGGAAGGGCTCGAGGCCACTGGGGCGCAAGGCTTACTGGATGCGGTGCCGCTCTTCCTCAGATCCTCCAAAGAGAGCGAATTGTTCGGCCACGAGCTTTACAGCTTCATCCATCCCATTGCTGGCCAATTCAAACAAAATGAGCATCTATTGCGGTCGATTTGCATGATGGCCGATGCCGGCGCGCGGATGCACCCAGATCATCGTGCCCAGCTCGTCTATGAGCAGGTCTTGAGAGCGCCCATTCCTTCGGTCACGCATACGCACAGGCTGTATGCCGCCTATGCAGCAGCCTCGCGCTACACGTTCAAATTCATCGAAGAACCGAGATATTCCAGCATGCTGCGCCTGTCGCACAAGCGCCGCGCGAAAATCCTCGGGACCGCGATGCGGCTCGGCGCGGTCTATTCGGGGCGGTCCGGCCCGATCCTCGCGACCGCCCGGCTAAAGGCAGACGATGAAACCCTCTGCCTCTATGTGGATCGCGATTATAGCGACCTGATTTCAGAAACAGTGGAGCGGCGGCTCGGACAATTGGCCGGCCTGATGAAGCGACATCCGCGTCTGATCGTTCGATAGGCTAAAGCTCGAACAGCCGCACTTCGCCATCTTGGAAGGACAGCGCCAATTTTCCGGAGAGAAGCGCTTGCGCTTTTTTGCCGAAGAGCTCGTAGCGCCAGCCCGTCAAAGCGGCGATTTCGTCGCCGGTCTCACCGCGGGCGAGCTTTTCGACATCCGCGGCATTGGCAATCAAACGCGGCACGACGTTGGCCTCTTCGCTGACGGCTTTCAAAAGCACTTTCAGCATTTCTGGGGCGCCGGCGGGCATTTCTGGATTCTGTCGCCGTTTGGGCAGCTTCGGCGCATAGGCATCAGGGTCCGCAATGGCGACTTGGATCGCATCCAACAAGCCTTCGGCATATTTCGAGCGGATAAAGCCCTTGGGGACGGCGCGAAGGCGATCAAACGCCTTTTCATTCTGCGGCTTCTGATCTGCGATCTCTTGGATGGCATCATCTTTCAGAATGCGGCGGCGCGGTTTGTTGATCCGCTGCGCCTTTTGTTCGCGCCAGGCGGCAACAGACGCAAAGATCGAGGCATATTCTTTGTGCGGCTTGCGCAGCTTCAGGCGCTTCCAGGCATTTTCAGGAGAGGTGTCATAAAGCGCAGGGTCGGCCAATTCGTCCATCTCAGCTTGCACCCAATCGAGCCGGTTCTGCGACTCCAGCTGCACCAGCATCTTTTGATACGCGTCTCTTAGATGCGTGACATCGCCGAGCGCATAGACGAGCTGCTTCTCCGTCAGCGGGCGGCGTTTCCAATCGGTGAATTGGCTCGACTTATCGATCCGGCGTTTAAGCGTGCGCTGGATCAGATTGTCATAAGAAACAGAGTCGCCTATGCCCAAGGCCATCGCCGCGATCTGCGTATCGAAGATCGGGGCAGGCGGGTGACCGAGCAGGCGGTTGAAAATTTCAATATCCTGGCGCGCCGCGTGGAAGACTTTTGCGCGACTTGTATCGGCCAGCAATTGCAGGAATGGACCAATGTCTAAGTCTTCCGCCAACGGGTCGATGATGACCTCATATCCCTCGCACGAGGCCTGGATCAGACAGAGCTCTGGCCAGTAAGTTGTCTCGCGGTGGAATTCTGTGTCAACGCAGATGAAAGAGCCTTCAGCCAGGCGTTGGCACGCGACGTCTAATGCGTCCTGATCAGTAATCGGAACAAGGCTCTCTTTGGACATTGGACCGCCCCTAGAGCAAGCCGCAAGAAATGGCGAGACCTATTCTGACAAATCAGGCGATTAACCCGTCTTCCGGCGCAGGAGAGAGCGCCGTTTCAGATTTGGCTCACCAGAATCAGCCGGTATGTCGAATGCCGACGGGAACTCGGTCTCCGTACCCGGGTCCGTCACGATCCACTCATCAGCCTCTTCATGTTCATGCTCTTCAACACCGCCTGTGCCGCGTAGCGAGGTGACGATTTCAGTCAGGCTCGTGTGCGCGACGGCGTCTGCATCCATGCCATCGGACACATTCTGGCTCGACGGACGCGCGCTGGCGGCCAGGTTGCGGAACCGCATCCGCATTGGTGTCGAAACCGCGCTTCCGAAAGCGATACACTCTCGGTCGGCCAGCGATGACAAGAAGGCGAGCGTCGAACGCGAGCCGTTCGAGATGGCTTTGCGCATCACGTCTTGGTCCGCATCATTGCCGAGGCGGAGCGAGAAGATGGTGTTGCACTGAGATAGAATGGTTGGATCAAGTTCGTTTGGGCGCTGCGTAATGATGGCCAGCGAAACCCCGTATTTCCGACCTTCCTTGGCGATCCGTGCAATCGCGCCGCGGGTTGGCGCAAAGCCGGTCTCTTGATCGGCGGGGATATAGCGGTGCGCTTCTTCACAAACGACTAGAGTTTTGACCTGGGAGTTACTGGCCAGCGCGATATCAAAGGCGAGACGACACAAGACAGAAGCCACCGAATTGACGACTTCGGACGGGATCCCCGACATTTGGAAAACGGTGATCGGCTTTCCATTGATTGGCACGCGGTAAATATTACCAAGCACGTCCTCAATTCGGTCAGTGGCATTATGCGAGCCGAACAGGAAGGCAAAGCGCGGATCATTGATCGCCGCCTCAAGCCGCGCTTTTAGGCGGCGCAAAGTGAGACGACGCAGGGCCCCGTCGAGCGAGCCAATTTCTTCGTCGAGAAGTTTGAGCAGATCCGCCAGGCGATAGGGAACAGGCGTGTCTGCCGTGAAGGATGAGCCCGTCATATGTTTGCGACGCACACCCTTACTCGGGCCATGGCGATACAAGATTTTGGCTTTGGGAATAAACTCGCGAAGCGCGTCGACTTCTTCGTCAGACCCCTCTCGGCCTCGGAAGATGACTTGTTGGAACTCTTCCAGGTTCAAGATCCAGAAGGGAAGGTCCAGCGTGTCCGCCGTGATCGTATTGGCTTTCGAGCCAAAGGCGCTGGTATATTCGTTGTGCGGGTCGAGGATCAGGATCCGCTGGTTCATCTTGTGCTTCGCAATCAAATGCAGAAGCAGGGTCACCGCGGTCGATTTACCGGTACCTGTCGTCCCAACCACTGAGAAGTGACGTGATAGCAGGGCATCAACCGATACCACGGCTGGAATATCTGAGGCTTGGCTGAGCGAGCCAATCGTCACGGCCGAGGGGTCGGACGATTTATAGATCGTCAGAAGGTCCCGCTTGCGGATCCGGTGCGCCACAGCGCCCAGATGTGGATATTGCGAAATACCGCCAGAAAAGATCGGCCCGCGCTTTTCATCAATGCGCACTTCACCCGATAGTTCGACGTGCAAAATGATGGTTTTGTCGCGCGATCCGCTCCAATCCAGAGTCTCGCTATCAACCTTGTAGAGCAGACCGACCACCCGGTTCTCGCCAACCTGGATCGAAATCAACTGGCCGACCGCCCAGTAATCGTCAGATTCCGCGCCAGATCCAGCTTGCGCCGCGATTCTGGCCTCGGTGCCGTTGCACTCGATCACATAGCCTTCCGCACGGTTGCGGTCGTCTGCAACTTCGGGAGCTCGGGCCGCAATCTGTGGCGCTTGATTCGTCATCCTCGCAACTTGGCGCACAGGCCTGAAAAACAAGTTAATTACTGCTGAAACGTAAACGAGTGCGCGCAGGCCTTGACTTTCAGGCCCGACCAACGCCTAAAGCCGCCTTTATTTCTCCTCCCAAACGGAGCGCATTATGCACGCCTATCGCAGCCATACCTGCGGCGAACTTCGCAAGTCCCATGTCGGGGAAACGGTTAAACTCTCAGGCTGGCTTCACCGCCGCCGAGACCATGGCGGGGTGATGTTTATCGACCTGCGCGACCATTATGGCCTGACCCAATGTGTCTTCGATCCAGACTTCCCGGCTTTCGCCGTCGTGGAGCGTCTGCGCACTGAAAGCGTCATCACGATTGAAGGTGAGGTTCTCGCCCGTGATGCTGAGCTGGTGAACCCAAACCTTGGCACTGGCGAGATTGAAATTCGGGTCAAAGAGGCCTCGGTCCAATCGGAGGCCGCTGAGCTGCCTTTGCCGGTCTTTGGTGAGCCAGATTATCCCGAAGATATTCGTCTCAAGCACCGCTATCTGGACCTGCGTCGTGAGACCCTTCACGCCAACATGATCCTGCGGGCCGATGTGATCGCCTCGATCCGTCGCAGAATGGTCGAGCAGGGCTTTACGGAGTATCAGACCCCGATCCTGACGGCCTCTTCTCCAGAGGGCGCACGCGACTTCCTGGTGCCGTCTCGCTTGCATCCTGGCCAATTCTATGCGCTGCCGCAGGCACCGCAGCAGTTCAAGCAGCTGCTGATGGTTTCTGGCTTTGACCGTTATTTCCAAATCGCGGCCTGTTTCCGCGATGAAGATGCCCGCGCTGACCGCTCACCGGGCGAGTTCTACCAGCTCGATGTCGAGATGAGCTTCGTCACTCAAGAAGACGTGTTCCAAGCGATTGAACCGGTTATGCGCGGCGTGTTCGAAGAGTTCGCCGACTGGAAAGGCAAAGGCCGCACCGTCCCTGACGGTCCGTTCCCGCGTATTCCTTATGCAGAGGCGATCGCAAAATACGGCTCCGACAAGCCGGACCTGCGCAACCCAATTGAGCTTGTCGATGTCACCGATTTCTTTGCGGATGACAGCAAGACCGGCTTCTCGATCTTTGCCAAAATTATCGGCGGCGGCGGCCGTGTCATCGCTGTGCCGGCGCCGAAAGCGACCGAAACCCAATCGCGGAAATTCTTCGACGATATGGACAAATGGGCGAAGAAAGAGATGCAGGCCCCAGGCCTTGGCTATGCGCGTCTGAAAGCAGGCGATGACGGCGTCGTCGTCAGCCAGGATCCTGTGCTCAAGAATTTCGATCCTGAGCACTTGAAAGCCTTCTTGGAAGCGACCGGCCTCGGCGATGGCGACGGGATCTTCTTCTCAGCTGGCAAGAAAGGCGACGCCTATAAGCTTGCGGGCGCGGCGCGCACCAAAGTCGGCCAAGAACTCGACCTGATCGAGCAGGGCATTTTCCGCCTGTGCTGGATCGTCGATTTCCCGATGTATGAGTGGGACGAAGACAACAAGAAAGTCGACTTCTCGCACAACCCATTCTCCATGCCACAAGGCGGGCTGGAAGCGCTTGAGAATGCCAAGACGGACGATGATCTTCTGGCGCTCACCGCTTATCAGTACGACATTGTCTGCAACGGCTATGAGCTCTCCTCAGGCGCGATCCGGAACCACCGGGCCGACATTATGCTGAAAGCCTTCGATAAGGCGGGCTATGGCCCAGACGTGGTCGAGGCCGAGTTTGGCGGCATGCTGAACGCGTTCCGTTATGGTGCGCCGCCGCATGGCGGGATCGCTCCTGGCGTCGACCGTATCGTGATGTTGCTGGCTGACGCCGACAATATTCGCGACGTGACGCTGTTTCCAATGAACCAGCAGGCCCGCGATCTGATGATGCAGGCTCCAAGCCCGGTTCGCGACGAACAGCTGCGCGAGCTACACATCCGCTTGGCGCCGCAGGTGAAAGAGGGGTAATTCCGAGCTTCAATCCGCAGATACCTGCGCAGGCAGGTATCCAAGGACTGAAAGAACGCTCAGGCATTGCCGTAAATTTCTGTCCCTGGACCCCAGCCTCCGCTGGGGTCTGCGTAGCTTTTGGATAGAACTCTACATCTAGCGCTTCCCACGGTGCGCAGCATCCGTGGGACCCATCATATGAATGCGCCGTTTAGATCGGGAGAGACTGCATCGCTCTCGATCTCAGCCGAAAACTCCGGTGCTGGGCTGCCCAGACTAGCTGGGCAGGGCGTAGTGGACGAGATGGTTGGAGACCTTTTTGGGATGGCAAAGTGTCTGACGCGTCGCAATTGATACGCTCCACCTGTGGACGAATCCGCGTGAGGCGCTTAGGAGCGAACTCGCTATTAGTACAAGGGCATATCCATGTTCGACATCCGCGCCATTCGCGACAATCCTGAAGCCTTCCGCGCTGGCTTTGAGCGCAAGCAAAAAGGCCTTGGCGACGTCGTCTCGCACATGCTGGATCATGACGCCGCCGTCCGCAAAGCTGTGTCTGACAAGCAAGACGCAGAATCCGCGCGAAATGCCAAATCGAAAGAAATCGGCAATGCCAAAGCGAGCGGCGATGACGCTCTGTTCGAAAAGCTCCGCGCCGAGGTCGCTGCAGCCAAAGACGTGATTGAAGCGGCAGGCGAGCAAGAAGCCGCAGCTCGCGAGGAGCTCGATAAGCTTCTCCTCGGTACGCCCAATCTGCCCATGCCCGACGTCCCCGAAGGCGAGGACGAAGAGAGCAATGTCGAGCAACATAAATGGGGCGAACCGAACGCGCATATTGGCGGGCGCAATGACGTGTCCGACCACGCCGATCTCGGCGCCGGGCTGAAGAATGCGATCGGCCAACCTTTAATGGATTTCGAAGCCGCCGCCGCGATGAGCGGCGCGCGCTTTGTGGCGCTGCGCGGCCAGCTCGCGCGTTTGGAGCGAGCGTTGGCGACCTTCATGCTCGACACGCAGACGGGCGAGAATGGCTATGAAGAAATCAATCCACCACTTTTGGTGCGCCCAGAAGCAATGGTGGGCACCGGACAATTGCCAAAGTTTGGCGAAGACTCCTTTGAGACGACAAGCGGCCACTGGTTGATCGCGACATCTGAGATTTCGCTTACCAATCTCGTGCGCGAGCAAATTCTGAGCGCCGATCAGCTCCCCATCCGTATGACCGGTCACACGCCATGCTTTCGCTCCGAAGCGGGCAGCGCCGGGCGCGACACCAAAGGCATGATCCGGCTGCACCAGTTCAACAAAGTTGAGATGGTTTCCATCGTCCGCAACGAAGAAGACGGCCTCGCCGAGTTGGAACGCATGACCAAATGTGCTGAAGGCATCCTTGAAGCACTCGACTTGCCTTACCGCCGCATGTTGCTTTGCACCGGCGATATGGGCTTTGGCGCACGCAAGACCTATGACCTCGAGGTTTGGTTGCCGAGCCAGGATACCTATCGCGAAATCAGCTCTTGTTCTTATTGCGGCGATTTCCAAGCCCGCCGCATGAGTGCACGTTGGCGGCCCGCGCCGAGCGAAGACAATCCCAAGCCGAAGCCGGAATTCGTGCACACGCTGAATGGCTCTGGCCTGGCGGTGGGTCGCACGCTGGTGGCTGTGTTGGAGAATTATCAGAACGAAGACGGTTCGGTCACAGTTCCAGAGGTCCTGCGACCCTATATGGGCGGACTTGAGGTGATCAGCTAAGGACTCGTCCTTCGACTTCGCTCAGGATGAGGCCCAAAGAGGACAATTCAGAATGAAAATCCTTTTGACCAATGATGATGGGATCAATGCGCCTGGCCTTGAGGTTCTTGAGCATATTGCGCGGGAACTGACCGACGATATCTGGGTGGTTGCGCCAGAACTAGAACAATCCGGCAAGGGGAGGGCAATCTCGCTCACCGAATTCGTCCGCGTCCGCGAAACCGGTCCTCAGCGCTATGCCGTCAATGGCACGCCGAGCGATTGCGTTCTGTTGGCATTGGACGAATTGATGCCAGAACGCCCGGATTTGATCTTGTCGGGTGTTAATGCCGGTCAGAACATTGCCGAGGATACGACCTTCTCGGGCACGATCGCCGCCGCACTCTTCGGCATGCAGCACGGGGTGCCCAGCATTGCGCTTAGCCAATCACGTGGGTTTCAGAATCCGCAGTCTTGCCCATGGGAAACCCCGACTGAGTGGGGCGCGAAAGTACTCAAACCCCTGATCGAGAAGGGGTGGCCGAATGATCTGGTGATTAACGTTAATTTCCCAGATAAGGCCCCAAATGAGGTCAAAGGTGTACGATTTACGCGCCAAGGCTTTAGAGATGAACGAATCATTCGTACAGAAGCACGAGAAGACTTGCGCGGTAATGCCTATTACTGGATCGGCTATCGCGGCAAGCTTTCCAACCCCGATGAGGGCACGGACCTGCGTGCGATTTACGATGGTTACATCTCTGTATCGCCCCTGCATGTGGATTTGACGCATGAAGCGTTTCTCGCTGAGATGCGAGACACATGGCCGACCTGATTCCTGATCCACTGCGCGCCGCGCGCCTTGTCTTATCCCTGCGTCGCCAGGGAATTACCGATGATGGCGTACTCACAGCGCTGGAGACCGTGGATCGGGGGGTATTCGTCGGCGAAAACCTGAGCGCTATGGTGGGCGAAGATTGTGCTCTGCCTATCCCATGCGGACAAAGCATTCCGCGCCCCATCGTGACCGCGAAACTGTTGCGAGCACTACAGGTTTCGCCAGGCAAGGAAGAGCGCGTGCTGCTGATTGGATCGGGCAGTGGCTATACCGCGGCACTGCTCAGCCAGATCAGTCGCCATGTTTACGGCATTGAGCGCTATGAGCGCCTGGTCGAGCAATCCCGCAAGCGCTTGATCGAGCTGAATGTCGACAATGTATCGATCAAACACGGCAATGGCCTTCTGGGGCTTCAAGAGCACGGACCTTTTGATCGCATTCTGCTCACCGGCGCGATCAAAACCATTCCGGCAGTGTTGATGGAGCAGCTCTCTAAGTCAGGGCTGCTGGTGACGGCCATCGAGTCGAATTCGGGCGATCAGATTTTGCGCACAGTGAGCAAAGAGAAAGACGTCATCGATGAGCCGATGCCGGACCGCCTCGCGCTTCTGTCTGAAGGGATCTCGCAGACCCTCTAGATTACTGCAAATCTGGGCTCGCGCATTCGCCCTCAATCGCAACACTTGCACCAGCGGCAGCCGCTTCGCAGGCATTGGAATAGGTCTGCCCGTCACAGCCACAAACCGGCATATATTCGCGCGTACAAATTTCAGGTTTCACTTGGCAGGTGCCAGCGCCGTCGAGGATCTCCAAGCATTGTCCAGCTTCCTGCTGACAAAAATAGCCTTCCGGGCATTGGACCCCGGTGATGCCGCCGCAGGCTTCACCCGTGACATCAATGACGGGAACCGGCTCTTCAATGGTCGGGGTCTCAACCGTTTCCGGCTCTACGATGTCTGTGGCGGGTTCGCCATCGCCGCCAGCGCAGGCCGCGAGCAAGCCGACACTCAATGATAGAATCAAAGCACGCATAGAGCTCTCCCCGTTAGGCCCTGAATGGATTGTAGTTTAGAAAGAAAAAACCGGCGAGGCCATAGGGCGTCGCCGGTTTCCTGGAATTAATTCCGCATTGCTTGCAGTTTAAGCCGTTTCAGCCGCTTCCTGCAGGCGCGCAAAGATGTTGGCGCCATGGCCAGCGCCAGAATCGAAGTGAGTTTGGACGCTGGTATCGGTGATCTCATCCCATTTAGCAGCCACAGCCTCAGCAGTCAGCGCATCTCCTTGGCCCACAAATGCGCCATTGGTCTCGACAATCTGCGCCATTGAGAACGCACCAGCGCCGGCGGATAGGATCATGCCGGTTGGGGCATCTTCTTTGACCAAATTCATTACGCCCGGCGTGACATATTCAGGCTTGAGATTGTCCAACATGGCTTGCGGCATCAGGCCTTCGGTCATCCGCGTCGCCGCGATCGGGCATACAGCGTTGATTTTGATGTCGTTTTTCGCGCCTTCAATTTTCAACGTGTTCATCATGCCGACCACACCAAGCTTGCCCGCGCCATAATTGGCTTGGCCGAAATTGCCGTACAGACCGGTCGAAGAGGTGGTGACCACGATGCGCCCGTAATTTTGCTCTTTCATAATGTTCCAAGCGGCGTGAACTGGCTTGAACGTACCGCGCAAGTGGACATCGAGGACCAGGTTGATGTCTTCGGTAGTCATTTTGGAGAATGACTTGTCCCGCAAGATGCCCGCATTGGCGATGATGATATCGATGCGGCCAAAGGCTGACATCGTGTCGTCGATCATTTTCTGAACGCCAGCATCATCAGACACAGACGAACCATTTGCGATTGCTTCGCCGCCCATGGCTTTGATCTCTGCGACAACAGCTTCGGCTGCTTCAGAGTTTCCGCCGGTTCCGTCCATTGACCCACCAAGGTCATTGATGACGACTTTTGCGCCGCGGCGAGCGAGTTCGAGTGCGTGCTGTTTGCCGAGGCCGCCGCCGGCGCCTGTAACGATTGCGACGCGGTCATCGAAACGAATGGACATGAGTGTGTCTCCTAAAACTTCTACGCATTGTGCGAGTGCGAACGCCTTGCACCATCCGCTGACGTAACCGTCAAGCGGCGACGCTGCGTGAACTCTTGTCAGGCGCAATTCGCCATGGTGGCTGTAGGTCGGCCACAATTACAGGAGAACGCAATGCTCGCTTATGTCACTTTGGGATCGAACAATACTGAGAAGGCACTCGAATTTTACGATGCTGTGCTCGCCGAAATGGGCGCGAAGCGGTTTTTCGACAATGGTCGGCTCTATTTCTACGGCACGGCGCCTGGCCAACCCATGCTCGCGATTGGCGGCCCTTATGACGAGGCGTCCGCGACCTGCGGAAATGGCGTCATGCCGGCGCTTGGCGTTGCCGATAATGAAACCGTAGACCGCGTCTATGCCAAAGCCTTGGAGCTTGGCGCCCCAAGCGAAGGCGAACCCGGGCAGAGAATGCCGACCTTTTATGGCGCTTACTTCCGCGATCCCGACGGGCACAAAATCTGCGTTTGTAAACTCGGATAATTCCAAAGGCTGACAAGGAGGCTAGCCCGCACCGTATGAGCGGGTTAGGTCTTTGTTTTGTGCACAATTGAGCGAGGGTTTGCCGATGGAATGGGGTTGGGATAATGCGCGGGCGTTTCTCGGCATTCTGCTAATTTTTGCGATCGCCTGGGGGCTATCGGACAATAAGAAAGCGTTTCCCTGGAAGATCGTGATTGGCGCGGTCTTCATTCAGTTTGCGTTTGCCCTCATCCTGTTTGGGATCCCGATCATCCGCGAAGCATTGTTCGCCGCCAATATCGTCGTCGATAGCCTGATCGCAGCGACCGCTTATGGAACGCAATTTGTGTTCGGTCCGACTTTCGGAACGCAGGCGGGTTGGGAAGAGCTGACGGGCCAACCAGGTCCCATTTTCGCGGTGCATCTCTTGCCGCTCATCATCGTCGTGGCAGCGCTTTCAGCGATTTTGTGGCACTGGCATGTACTGCGGTGGGTGACCAAAGGCTTTGCCAGCATCTTCCGCCGCTTCATGGGCCTTGGCGGGGCGACCTCACTCGCCGTCTCAGCCAACATTTTCATGGGCATGACCGAAGCGCCAGTCCTGGTGAAACCGTACCTCAAAGGCATGACCCGATCCGAGATTTTCATTCTCATGGTGACCGGGTTTGTGACCGTGGCGG
>JBCBDI010000001.1:0-32980 GCA_038529885.1 Pseudomonadota bacterium | reverse complement strand
GCTGTCCGGTAGGGTAATGCGCGCTAAGCTGCGGGTCTCCGGGTTCATCGTCGTTTCTTTGAGCTGTGACGGGTTCATTTCACCGAGGCCCTTAAAGCGGCTGAGCTCGACCTTTTGGTTTGGCTTGAACTCCAGCTCAAAGAGACGACCATGAATCCGGAAACCCGGACCCTCGCGCGGATCACGCTACCAGACAGCATTGATGAGCTCACAGAAGCCAAACCGGCAGAGCTGATCGACACGCTAATGGGTAAAAAAGCCGAGCACCGATTCCGCTTCATTCAAGAGAATGCGCACTTCGCTGAAGAGCTCGACGTCTAGCAAACGCGCACACCTCGCCCCAAAAGCGAATTTGGACCCAGATTTGCATCCCGCACATGATCAATCGCGTATCATGCTGAGGATGTCCCATGTCGGTGCACTGGCCAGATCACTCTAAACGCGCCTTCGGGCACGAAATCCTGCAAGCCAGCCACTCTATTGATGAGTCGAACGTCTTCAATGATGACGGCCTGGCCCACCTGTTGGACGCCTATCCGCGCCAATCGCTCGACATTTGGACCTTCTCTTCAAACCGCGAGGGCGAACATCCCGCAATGCGTGGGCGCGCGCCCAAAATGAGCGGTAAGGACATTCTGGAAGCGGTCAAAAATGGCCGCATCTGGCTTAATCTGCGCCGCGCCAGCGATGAGTTGGGCGAGCTGCAACCGATTGCCGATGAGATTTTCGACAGCGTCGAAGAGGCGTCCGGTCGCCGGATCACCAAGCGCGATATGGGCCTGCTCATCTCGTCCCCGAACGTGCATGTCCAATATCACTTGGATATCCCGATGGTCTCTTTGTTCCAGCTGCGCGGACAGAAGCGAATTTGGATCTACCCAACCGAAGAGACCTACGCGCCGCCAAGCTATATTGAAGACATTGTCCATATGACGCGGGAGGAAGATCTTCCCTACAAGCACGCCTTCGATAAGGGCGCGCGCGTCTTTGACCTCACACCCGGAAAGGCCATCACTTGGCCGCAGCTGTCGCCCCACCGGATCCAGAACGCCAATTGCGTGAACGTCTCGCTCTCCTGCGAGTTCATGACTATGAAGGCCTTGGTCAATGCGAACGCGATTTATACCAATTCGTTCCTGCGCAAGAATCTGCGCCTCTCTCCGAAAGCGGTGAATGACCTCAATCCGGCAACCCTCGGCAAGGCCGCCTTTGCGCGCGTCCACAAAGCCGTCACTCGCCGCGGACCACGAACAGCGCCGACCCCGGTCTCGTTTGAACTTGATATGAAATCAGAGACCTGCGTGCGCCTGCTCTACGCTTAAGTGGACCCAAGCGATTTAGGACGGGCAACCTGACCTGCGCGCAATAAACTTGCGCCTCACCCGGGCAAACTCAGCAAATTATCCCTTGCATCTCCCTCTGAACGCGACACACTGGCCGCGGATAAGACAATGTAGGTGAGGTATGAAAAGGTTCTATTTCACTGCAGCGGCAGCTGCAGTGGTGCTGGCGGCGTGTGGGAGCGGCTCGTCCAGCGATGAGAGCGCGGCGTCGGACAAGGTTGAGATTGATCGCAATCCGTATCCGTCGACCTATGCGCCCTACCCGTCCACGGCGACGCTGCTCAAGGATGCGACTGTGCTCGATGGGATTGGCGGCGAAATCTTGGAGGGCGATGTCCTCCTGGTCGATGGCAAAATCTCGCAAGTGGCTGAAGAGATTGCCGCGCCAGATGGCGCGACCGTGATCGATGCCACCGGCAAATGGGTCACCCCCGGCATTATCGACAATCACTCGCATCTCGGCGTCTATCCAAGTCCGAGTGTCAGCGCCCATGGCGATGGCAATGAAATCAGTGCGCCGGTGACAGCCGAGGTGTGGGCCGAACATGGCGTCTGGCCGCAAGACCCAGGCTTCCCGCGAGCCTTGGCGGCGGGCGTAACCTCTCTGCAAATCTTGCCGGGTTCGGCCAATCTGTTTGGCGGGCGCGGTGTGACGCTTAAGAATGTCCCGTCGCGCACTGTGCAAGGCATGAAATTCCCCGGCGCGCCCTATACGCTGAAAATGGCCTGCGGTGAAAACCCGAAGCGGGTCTATGGCTATGGCGGCGGTCGCTTTCCTGGCGGCGCGCCGTATTCGCGCATGGGCAATGTTGCCGGCTATCGCACCGCTTGGGCGAAAGCGGTCGAGTATAAACGCAAATGGGACAAGTATGCTGAAGAAGGCGGCGACCCACCGGCCCGCGACCTAGAACTCGACACGCTGATGGGCGTACTCAGCGGTGACATCCTGGTCCATATGCATTGCTACCGCGCCGATGAGATGGCGCAAATCATGGATATGAGCGAGGAGTTTGGATACAAAGTGACCAGCTTCCACCATGCCGTTGAGAGCTATAAAATCGCCGATAAGCTCGCCGATTATGGCGCCTGCTCGGCCATGTGGGCGGACTGGTGGGGCTTTAAAATGGAAGCCTATGATGGCGTGCGGGAAAACATCCCTATGGTCCACAAAGCCGGGGCCTGCGCCATTGTGCATTCCGATAGCGACATTGGCATTCAACGCCTCAACCAAGAGGCCGCCAAAGCCCTCTCTGATGGCCGTCGCGCCGGGATCGAGATTTCCGACGCCGATGCCTGGCAATGGCTCTCCGCCAATCCGGCAAAATCGCTCGGCATCTTCGAAGAAACAGGGTCCCTGGAAGCCGGCAAAGCCGCAGACGTGGTTCTTTGGTCCGGCGATCCGTTCAGCGTCTATAGCCAGGCTGAGAAAGTCTTTATTGATGGCGCGCTGATGTATGAGCGTGGCAACCCGGCTCTTACCCCAGTGATGGATTTCGAACTCGGCCAACCTGGCGAAGGAGACCTGAAATGATCCGCAAGACTCTCCTCTCCGCCGCCACCTTCCTGGCCCTCACCGCCGCGGCTTCAGCCGAAGACGTTGCCATCGTCAACGCTAAGGTCTGGACCGGTACGGAAGCCGGTACGCTGGACAATGCGACCGTCTATATCAGCGATGGTGAGATCGCTGGCCTCGGCGTGAATTTCGCAGCGCCGAGCGGAACCGAACTGATCGACGCGAATGGAAATTGGGTCACGCCTGGCATTATCGCGCCGTTCGCTCGCACCGGCACCGTCGAAGTCGGCGCTGAAGACAGCACCAATGACACCAATGCTAGCGGCACGGCATTCTCGGTCGCACTGCGCGCTGTGGATGGCTTTAACCCGGCCGCCACGCCTGTGGCTGTGACCCGCATTGAAGGCGTCACGCGGATCGCTGTCGCGCCCGCCAATGGCGGCTCGATGATTGCCGGACAAGGCTTTGTTGCCAATACATCCGGCGCGCCGCGATCGGTCACCGATGATCGCGCCTTTGTTTATATCGATCTCGGCGAAGGCGGCGCTGGCTTGGCCGGCGGATCGCGTCCAGCAGCTTGGGCCGCGTTGCGCGGGGCGTTTGCCGATGCACGCGGCTATCCCGGCCGGTTCATGGCGCACAATGAAGGCGACACGCTCACACGCGCCGACGCGCAGGCCTTTGGCCCAGCGGTGCGCGGCCAGCAACTGATCTTGGTCGCGGCCCACCGCGCCAGCGACTTGCGCAAAGTGATCGAGCTGAAAGCCCAGAACCTCAATCTCGATGTCGCGATTGTTGGCGCTGATGAGGGCTGGCTTGTAGCGGATGAACTCGCCGCGGCGAACATTCCCGTCATTGTCGATCCGTTCTCAAACTTGCCCGCGAGCTTTGCCCAATTGGGCGCGACCAGCCGCAATGCGGAACGCTTAATCGAGGCCGGTGTCCCGACCGCCTTTGCACATCTCGGCGATAGCGGCCATCAGGCCCGGCTGGTGCTGCAATCGGCGGGCAATGCGGTGGCCAATGGCGTTGGCTTTGACGATGCCCTCGCGGCGATGACCGTCGTGCCTGCCGCCATCTATGGCCTGCAGGGTTATGGCTCAATCGAACGCGGTAATGTCGCGGACCTGGTGATCTGGGATGGCGATCCGCTTGAAGTGACGAGCGCCCCGACCGCGATCTTCATCGATGGCGAGGCCCAATCGCTGGAAAGCCGCCAGACCAAGCTGCGCGATCGCTATCTCAATCTCGACGAGAGCGACAAACCACCTGCCTATCGGCGCTAGTCGCTTTTCGTCGGGTTGAGACCGCATAGCCTGCCCTTCATCTAGAAAGTCAGGCTGAGATTGATACTGGCCCCATAGGACTCCACATCCTGTTGGCCGATGCCATCAAGGAAGCTCTCAATCGCTACCCGCCAGCCCTCGACGGAGGTGAGATTCATGCCGCCTGTGAAGCGCCCGCGCAGGCGATCTTCGTCGATCAGCAAGCCTTCGGCATCTAGGCGCTGGCCACCGCGGAAGTCATACAGCCCCTCCAGCTTGATATAAGGCGACGTCGTCATCGTGCCGTCTTCAGCTTGCATCACCATGCGGATCTTCGGTCCGAAATTGACCCGCCCGAGCGACACGGTCTGTTCGCCAATCTCATTGCCGAGTGTATCCGTGTAGAGCTTCTGGATCTCTTCCATATAGATGGCGCGGACAAACGGGTTGATCACAAACCGGCCGGATTGGAAGTCGCCAGTGAGCTGCGTTGAGGCCAGCATCCGGTCGGTTTTGAACGTATCTTGATAGAGACCGATCGGATTGATCTTATTGTCCGATTGTCCCGCCGCCACCCGGCCATCCAGAATGAGCTGATCCGACAGCCGCTGGATCGCATACGGGCCCGTCATCCAGCCAAAGCCTTCCATATCCACCCCACTATCGCGGTCCCGTTCATCGGTCCAATCGAATTGGGTGAGGACCCCGACAATCAGGTCTGGGTTGAGGAGCCAGTCGGCCCCGAGATAGAGGATGCCAGTCTCCGAGCGCCGCCGGTCCTCAAATGACGTGTGCGCGTACACGCCCTTGGTCCAGACATCGAAATTGGTCGTCTTGGGGCTGGCATGCTCGGTCTCACCCGCGCCGAACAGGCCGGTCCGCCGCATGATCGAGGACTCAAAGGGTAATTGCTGCGGCTGCTGGGCAAGGCTCGCTTTCGCAGCCGACAGAGACGAGTTGAAGGAGAAATAGGTCGAGTCCGCGGTATAGTTCACCGAGAAGCCTGAGCCGCCGCCACTGGCTGCACTCTCGCGCTGCGTCATCCGCTCAAACAGGTCCGGCTCATTGGAGACGATTGTATCCATTCGGGCGGTGAGGAAATTGCGGATCATGCGTTGGGTCAGTTCGATGATCCCGTTCTTGAGGATCAGCTGTTCGGCAGCGAGATTACCATTGGCACTCCGAGAAAGGTCATTCGCCACGCCCTCTGGCACATCCACCGTCATGTCGCCGCGCCCGCTCGGCGTCAGAAGCGCAGTATAGACCAATGGCGAGACCGTTTCGAACCCTGCCGCACTGCCGCTGCCGACGACAATATCGCCGAGCGCAAACCCGGTCACTTCCTCTGAGAACGTGAAGGTCACCAAGATGGCGGAGAGATCGATAAAGCTGTCGACTTCTGATGTGATAACAACCGTTGGCGGCGTCACATCCAAGACCGAGAGGTCCGCACTCGAGACCCCAGAATTACCAAGGTTTGAGATCAGCTCGCCACTCACCGCGGTGAACAGGCCGTCCACGGTGCCGCGCACGGTTAGCGCAATCTCGCAGGTTTCTTGCGCCTCGACCGTACCGTTCGCAAGCGCGATCTGCGATCCCCCCGCCGCGGCTGTCATAGCGCCGCCGCAAGATGAGGCATGTTTCGAAGACCGCTCAATCACGAGCCCCTCTGGCAGCGTCTCAGCGAAGGTCAATCCATCTGCGGCGACCATTGAGAGCGAGTTGTCGATCGTATAGGTCAGGAGCGTCGTCGCCCCTTCTTCGATCTCATCTGGATCGAAGAGCTTGGTGAAAGCTGGCGCGATGGCAGATTCGACGGTCAGCGTCGCACTGGCGGTTCCGCTGGAGCCGAGGGTCGATGTGAGCTCTTCACTCTCACCGTCATAAGAACCTGCCACGTCAGACCGCACTCCGAGCGTGATCGTGCAGCTCGCGCCCGCATCCACCAGCCCTTGAGAAAGGATGACTTCGCCATCCGTGGGCGAGGCCGTGAGCGCCCCGCCGCACTGATTGTCAATCGGCGCCTCAGACAGGTCGATCAATAGGTCCGCCGGAAACGCGTCGGTAAATTCAAGATTGTCCGCAGGGACCAAAGAGTTTGAATTATCAATCGTATAGGTCAAAACCGTCTTCGCGCCTTGCACGATTTGATCTGGCGCAAACACTTTGGTGAAGGCAGGCGCCTGCGCCGTGTCAACCGTGAGCGACGCCGTCGCGGTGCCCGACGACCCGAGCGTCGAGGTGAGCTCATTACTGGCGCTATCATAATCGCCCGCGACAGCAGAGCTCACATCAACGGTAATCGTGCAGCTTTGGCCTGCAGCGACAGAGCCGCCCGTCAAACTGACTTCAGCGCTTCCATCTGTGGCGGTCAGCGTGCCGCCGCACTGATTGTCAGCCGCGTTCTGAGAAAGATCCACGAACAGGTCGGCTGGCAATGTATGGGTAAAGGCAAGGTCCTCCGCCGCCACCAGCGCTGAGGCATTATCAATGCTGTAAGTCAGCGTCGTCACCGCGCCTTGAAGCACCTGATCTGGCGTAAACACTTTTGCAAAGAGCGGCGCATCGGCGCCATCGACCGTCAAAGTCGCGCTCGCGCCAGGCGATTGCCCGAGGCTCGTATCCAGCAGCCCGCTCACACTATCAATGGAGCCCTCAGCGGCCGAAGTGACGCCGAGTGTGATCGTGCAGCTGGCGCCCGCCGCGACGGAGCCGTTGGACAAAGACACTTGCCCCGTGCCAGTGACTGCCGTGACCGTTCCTTGGCATTGATTGTCAATCGGCGTTTGCGAGAGATCAACCAAGAGGTCGGACGGAAACGCGTCGGTGAAGTCCAAACCTTCCGCTGGCACGAGGGCCGCTGAATTGTCGATTGTGTAAGTGAGCGTGGTCAGCCCGCCTTGAACGATTGGGTTGGGGTTGAACAGTTTGGTAAAGGCCGGGGCATTCGCGCCGGTGACCGTGAGGGTCGCGCTGGCCGTGCCGCTATCGCCAAGCGACGACGTCAATTCTTCGCTGTCGCTATCCAACGTGCCCGCCACCGCTGAGGTCACGCCCAAAGTGATCGTGCACGAGGCACCCGTGCCAACGCTGCCGCGCGTCAGCACCACAGTTGAGCCGCCGGTTTGAGCCGTCACCGTACCGCCGCACGTATTGGCGATCGGGGTTTGCGAGAGATCGACCTCTAGCCCCGTCGGGAATATATCGGTGAAGGTGAGATCGTCAGCCGAAACCAAGGCGCCCGCATTATCGATCGTATAGGTCAGCGTGGTCAGGCCACCTTGGGTAATCGAGTTTGGATCGAACAGTTTGGCGAAGCTAGGCGCTGCTGCGCCATTGACCGTCAGCGTCGCCTGCGCGGAGCCTGATTGTCCCAAGCTTGAGGTCAGCCCGCCACTGGAGCTTCTATAGACATCCGCCACATCAGACCGAAGGCCAACCTTAATCGTACACGTGCCTCCGGCTGCGAGCGTCGCCCCACTTAAGGAAACTTCGTTCGTCCCACTCGCCGCGACAAGGGTGCCGCCGCATTGATTGTCGAGCGGAGTCTGCGTGAAATCGAGCACGACATCATTCGGTAAATTGTCCGTGAAGGTGAGGTTCGCGGCCGCCACCAAGGAGGCGGAATTGTCGATCGTATACGTCAAAGAGGTCAGAGCGCCTTGGATGATCGTGTCGGGGTCAAACAGTTTGGAAAAAGCGGGTGCAGCCGCATCGGTCACAGAGAACGTGTCTGCCGCGCCGTCAGACTGCCCAAGCGAGGAGGAGAGCGGCCCGCTCGTGCTGTCATAGACACCGGTCACATCCGAGCGCACACCCAAAGACAGCGTACAGCTCGCACCCGCAGGAACCGTTCCGCCGGAAAAGGAGACTGTGCCGCTCCCGTCGGCGGCGGTAAGCGTCCCGCTGCACTGATCGTCGAGCGGCGCCTGGGCCAGGTCGACAATGAGATTTGTCGGGAACGTGTCGGTAAAGCCGAGGCCGCTCGCCGCGACCAGTGCGCCCGTATTGTCGATCGTATAGGTCAGGGTCGAGCCGCCGCCCTGCATGACCTGATTTGGGGTGAACACTTTGCTGAAGGTCGGCGCATCCGCCGGTTCGACAATCAGCTCATCCTGCGCCCCAGCCGATGTGCCCAAAGACGAGGTTAAGTCTCCGCTCGGCCTGTTATAGGTGCCGTCTTCATCCGACCGGACCCCAATCGAAATCTCGCAGGTTTGGCCAGCGCCAACCGTCCCAAGGTTCAGAGAAACCGAACCGCTGCCATCGGTGGCCACAACCGTCCCGCCACATTGATTGTCCAAGGCAGCGACCGACACATCGACAACCAGATTGGTCGGGAACGTATCTGTAAAATTCAGGCCGCTCGCCGCGACCAACGCGCCCGAATTATCGATCGTATAGGTCAGCGTTGTGCCTGCGCCTTGTTCAAACACGTCTGGGTCGAATTCTTTGGTAAAGATCGGCGCGCCGGCAGAATTGACCGAGAGCGTCGCCGATGCGGTGCCGGAATCGCCGAGCGTTGAACTGAGTGCCTCGCTGGTCTCGGTATAGCTGCCCGCAACCGCGCTGGTAATGTCGAGCGTGATCGTACAGGTGGCCCCGGCGGCAACACTCCCGCCCGTCAAAGACACTTCCGTGTCGCCGTCGACCGCCGCAAAAGTGCCACCGCATTGATTGTCGACCACCGCTTGTGACAAGTCGACCAAAACTTCATCAGCGAATGTGTCTGAAAAGCCGAGACTGTTTGCAGGCACCAGGGCGGTGGAATTGTTGATCGTATAGGTGAGCGTTGTGCGCCCGCCTTGCTCAATCGTATCTGGATCGAACGCTTTGCTAAAGCTTGGCGCAACGGGCGTTTCAACCATAAGCGACGCAGAAGCCGGCGGGGTCGTGCCGAGACTAGATGTCAGATCCGAACTGCTGGTCTGGAAATCACCGCCTGCCTGAGGCGTTACCCCGAACGAAATGGTACAGGTCGCTCCGCCATCGAGTCCACCGCCGACAAGCGACACATTATCTTGACCCGTGACTGCGGTGAACGTCCCGCCGCATTGATTGGTCAAGGCCGTGGCGTTCAGATCCACAATCAGCCCAGTTTGAAACATATCTGTAAAGGCGAGACTCTCGGCACGCGCAGCAGCTGTGTTTTGGATCGTATAGGTCAGGGTCGAGCTTTGGCCGAGGCGGATATCATCCGAGTTAAACAGGCTGGAGAAAGTCAGCGCCGGATTGGTCGCATCGCGCGCAATCACAGTGATCGTATCGGATGCACTTGCTGCAGCCAATTTGGATGTGGATAGAGCGCTGGTTTCGCTGAAATAGGAGCCTGCCAAAATCGAACTGATCGGGATTGCGATCTCACACACGGTGTTGCCGGAAACCACACCGCCCGTGAGGGAAATAATACCGGTCGTGTCATTTGCGCTCAGCGTTCCGCCACACGCATTTCTAACAGCGGTGGGAGCCATGATGAAGACCTCGCTCGGTAGCTCATGCGAGAAAGCGAGCCCAGTGGTCAGCGAGTCTGTTTCGTTCGAAATTTCGTAGACCAACTCACCCGCATCACCCACTGTTAAAGGATTGGGATCAAACGCCATTGCAAAACTGGTTGCGGTCTTGACTTCGATGAACGCATCAGCCCCAGCAAAGGTCCCTCGACTGGTGGACAGCTCGGAACTGGAGACCGTTTTAAAGCCGAGAGCTGTGCCTCGCACGGAAACACGCACCTCACATGATTGCATCGGCGTCAGAGCACCGCCAGACAGCGTAATTGAATTTGCGGCAACATCTTGTGAAACAGAGCCTCCACACGTGGTCGTAGGCACAACCGTGTCATTTACCGACACGCCCACCGGAAGATTAGTTGTAAATTGCAAGTCTGAGACAGGATCGAAATCGCTATAATTGTCTATCGTGTAGACGAGTTCCGTCGCTTCACCCAATGGCAAGTCTACGCCCGCAATGGCCGCATTGAGTGCGACGCGATCAAGGTTGCCCACTCTCACGGCGATAGCTTCAAGCACTTCGGAAAACGCAACTCCATCGTTGAAACCAAACGTTTTTGCAGGGCCATGTCCAACTGCAGTACGGTAGGTTCGCCAGTCGGCGCGGTTAATAACGCCGACGCCCTCCATTGTGACCGTACAAGTCTTTCCCGCAGGAACTGTTGTAGCGGGGGGCGATCCGCTAAAATTATCATCATAATTGCGCGTGCCGAATTGATACACCCCATCGCTCCAAAGGTCCCAGTTGCAAAGCCCTGAAACGATTGGCCTCGCCCCTTGCACATGATCAATCCCAAACGGGTATTCGATATAGAACCGGATATTCTCAGCGGGTATGGTGCTTTGGGTATTATCGAACGTGATGGTGTGAGTGATGTTTTCTCCTACGCGGAGTTCAGATCTTGAAAACTCGTGACGAACTTGAAAATTCCTCTCGTCTGCTACAATCAATTCGGCCTGGTCGCCACCAAATGCCCCCCGGGACGAAGAGACACTCGAAGACATTAAGGGCAGAGCGCCAACGATTGTCGCGCGCAATGGGACCGCAATCTCGCACGAAGCCCGGGGACTCACCGTGGCGTTCCTTACCGTAATGCGATCTTCGCCGGGATTCACCGGACTGCTTCGGTCGGACGCCAGTCGGACACTCGTTGGAGCGACCGCCTCAACACTTGCACCACACGTGTTTCGCGTCGGCGTCGTGGATGCCAATTCCAATCCTAGCGTCGAAAGCGGGCGAAAGCCCGGTGCCGTAAACTCTATATCCGTTACACCTTCATCTGAATTGGGATTATCAATTGTCATGACAAGTTCGGTCGTTTCGTTGAGCGAAACCTGGTTTGGCTCGAACTCAAGGGTCAGTTCCGGCGGCGTCGCTTGCTCGGAAAAGACTAGCTGCGCCGATGAGATGATCCGATAGTTGAGCTGCCAAGCATTTATATCCAAGTTCTGGAATTCAGGATGTCTTAGTCTCGTTTCTACGCTGAAATCAGTGCTCGTTCGGATTCTTAGCGTCCAGGTTCCCTTGGCATTTTCACCGCGAAGACGCTCAAAATTCTCGCCTAATTGAGGGCTGTACACGTCCTGAGGAAGCGTTGCAAAAGCGCCCAGTTTACCCCAACCACTTGAAACGCCGGGTTCAGAGGGACCGGGCCAAGTCGGGGGGGAAGCAAACCGGTCCGTACATACGCCATTGTCGGATAGTGGAATTTGAGGAATAGTTGATTTTGCACTCCCAACTCGCGAGCCATCGTCCGCAAATTCATATCGGAGTGGTTTGCCCGGACCGTCTATGGCCAATGAAGGAATTTGTTTATTGGCAGGATAGAGATTGGCAAGGAACCTTGGGTCATTTGGCTGCGGAAAGACACTCAGTCGTGACGTATCTGGTTCATATATGGGCTCGCCTAAAACTACGCTCTGCTGTGCTGCGCCGCAGGCATTCTCGAGAATCTTCACTCTGGTCCCAGCAGGCGAAATAATATCGATCCTATTATAGCCGACGTTAAGCAGGAACGCTTCGAGAACGAAGCTCACGTAATCGATGACGAAGTCTTCGGTGACCTCGAACGTGAATTCCAAATCGCTTTCGGCATTCCCGGACTTCACCACGCGTGAATTATAAACATAAGGCAGCGATGCGCCTTGATAGGTAAAATCATAGACCCGCTCATCTTGTGCGGCCGCTTGCAGCCCTGCGCCGCTTAAGCCAACCACCAGCATCGCGCCAAGGGCGGCGCATGTCTTCCCCCACTTACGCAGCCCTTTTAGCCCATCCCATTTCACCATGTTGCACTCCGCCTATTTGCCCGAACGGTTCGGGCTCAGTCACAGAGGCTGCCATTGGTTTGCGGTGCGATCATTCGCCGAGCGTCTCAATCGTTACGCGCTTGAGTTGTATTTTTTGGATTTTGAGACAGTGGGATAACAAAGAGGTCGAGTGACGCGGACTTAGGCGTCAAAACCGCGCTGACCCGGCCTCGAATCTAGGATCACCGTCAGGGCGTTCGGTTGCCCCCAGGCGCGTCCTAGTCGCCTTTAAACTGTGGGTCCCGCTTTTCCAGGAAAGCCTGGATGGCTTCGGCCTGGTCCGACGTCGTCGAGGCATAGGCGAACTGGTCACGGTCCATATAGCTGGTCGCGTGTCCGAGCGGCATGGCAGCGACATTGATCGCTTGCTTGGTCATGCGCAGGGCAATGGGCGGGACTTTGGCATAGCGCTCGGCAAGCGCCTGGGCGGCGGCGAGGCTTTCGCCCGTCGGCACCATTTGATCGGCAAGCCCCCATTCAAGGGCTTGGCTTGCTGGGCAAGGCTCGCCGAGGATGGTGAACTGTTTGGCTCGCGACGGACCGACCAGCGCGACGGTGCGCGGATTGGTCTGCCAGCTCATATTCATGCCGAGCGGGATTTCTGGCAGGCGGAAAAAGGCGTCTTCAGCAACAATACGATGGTCGCACGCCACCGCCAGCGCGACACCGCCGCCAATCGCATAGGTCTCAATCGCGGCGATGGTGATCTGTTCCAGCTGCTCCCAAGCGGCGCACATGTCGGGGCCAAGCTTGAGAGACTGACGCTGTTCAAGACGGGTCGCGGTTTGCAGCGCCGCGCGGTCTGGGTCTTTGAGGTCCGCGCCTGCGGTGAAGGCGCTTGCGCCCGTCAGGATGACGACATTCGTGCTGGTATCGGCGCTCAAGTCTTCGGCCACGTGGATCAGCGCCTGCATGGCTTTGAGAGACAGCGCGTTGCGGCCATCGCCGCGGTCCAGCGTCACCGTGGCAACCACGCCGTCTTTGGTCAGGGTCACGCAATCGCCGAAGGATTTGCTCATTTGTTCTTCACCACATTTGCAACCCGCTGCAACGGCTCAATCGATTGGATATAGCCCGCCTCTTTCGGGATGTGGAGGCAGGGATTGCCCGCCGCGTCTTTGCCGACTTCCGGTAGGACGGTGATGACAGGCTCGGCGGCGAACCGGGTGAGCGCCGCATCGGTCGTCTCGGTTTCGGCGAGTTTGCCGAGATTCATCCGCGTCGGGAAAATGATCGTCGCCTCGTCTGCTGCTTCCAAGTCGAGCGCGTGTTGCGGGCCGAGCCAGACCGCTTCGGTGGTCTCGCGGCCATCTTGCTCGGCGACTTGGCCGGGCGGTGTCGCGGCGAGATAGAAATGTGTGTCGAAGCGCTTCGGCATCATGGTCGGGGTGATCCAATGGCCGAAATGGACCAAAGCGTCCAAGGCGAGGACGAGGTCATGGGTTTTCATCAATTCGAGGAAACTCGCCTCACGTCTGTCCACGGCTCCCCGCCACGGTGCCAGCGCGGTGGCCACATCATGCCCCACCAGTGCCGCCCCTGCGCCCCGTTTGTGCGCCGGTCTGGCGAGTAAAATCCCCGATTCTTCATAGGCCTCACGTATCGCCGAAACGCGGGCGGCTTGGTCTTCGCCAGTGAAATCGCCATCGCTCCAATCGGCCCAAGCGGGGTCTGCGTCTTCCTCATGCGCCTTGCCACCTGGGAAGACCAGAGCGCCGGAGGCGAAGTCGATTTCATAATGGCGTTTGACCATCAGAACTTGCAAAGCCGGGTCATCGCGGAGCAGCAAGATGGTCGCAGACAGGCGCGGGGCGGCGGGATCGGACATACAAGCTCCGTAAAAGTTCGATCAAATTTGAACGAAATCCGCACGCCGGCATGCGCGTGATTTCAACTATGTTTCAGTAGGTATGGCGCTTGTCGCAACGTCACGGAAGCAGAATGCGCCAGTTTACTGATCACCACCCCGCCCCTCCCGCCTACATGCCTGTTCGCAATAGGCTTTTACCGGTCATGCACCTGGAAACCGGTGAGGCTGTCCTCCTGTTTGCCGACGCCGAGAAGCGTTTCGAAGAACGTGCGGCGTTCGGCAGAGTGGCGCTCGCTGCAGAACGCAGCGACGCTGCTTCCCCCGCTCAATGGATTGCTGAGCGCGTTGAAGACATTGCCCATGACGCGCATAATCGCACGACGGAGCGGCCTGTGATTGTGCCGATTCCGCTGCCGGCTTTGATCCATGCAGACACCGCCATGGCGTGCGATGCGGCGATGGCGCGCACGCGTCTGTTGCCGCAAGAAATTTGCCTCGAAGTTGATGCTGCAGCGCTGGCTTTGCCGTCTGCAAAAGACGCGCAAGACGGCATTGAACGCCTCCGCCGCTGCGGTTTCCGAGTGTCTCTCAACGCCACCCGCTCCTGGGACACCCCCCTAAACCACTCCCTACGTCTCTTACTCGACAGTTTGCGTGTCGATGCCCGCAAAATCGAAGCCGAAGACGCGCTTCAAGATCGCATTGAAACGGCGGCTGCGAGCGGCATGTTGGTGATTGCCGAGAACGCCTATTGGCGCGACACCCATTTCCTCGGTGAAGTTGGCGTTGAATATGGATTTCGAATGAAATCAGACGGCTAGGCCGCGCTTTCTTCCCGAAGCTTGGCTTGCTCGGCATAGGCATCGAGCTTTTCGAGCAGATAATCGAGATCATCTTTCGGGATGGCTTGGAACTGCGTCAGCACGCGTTCAATCATTCGCATGCGGAAGCGCGCTTTATCATTCGACTCGCCGTCGAGCTCTAGCTCGTGGAAGACTTTCACAGCTGCTCGGAAGGCGGGTAACAGCTTGCGATGCAGCCCGGCCCGATCAAAGATTGCTTGCAGGCCAAGCGGCCCCGCATCGTGGATCATCAACCACGCCCTCGAATGCGGCACGCCGGATAATTCCGCCAACGAATGCTCGACAAAGGGCATATGCCCGACGCAAAGCGCGCGCATAATCAAAGAGTGGGTTAGACGCCCATTCAAATTCAGTTGCGAGACAAATCTCGGCAAATCATTGGTCCGTCCAGCCTGCTCGACAAGATCAATCGTCGCCCGCTCGCGCGCACCGGCTGCGAGATCGATCGCCATTTGCGCTGGCAGCTCGTGGCGGTTGATGAGCATGTCAAAGACTTGGCCAGAGACCAGCGAGACCATTTTCTCAGCAATATGGACCGGGATATGATCGCGCAGGACCAGGTTCTCGTGCATTTGCGTATTGGCCGGAAAGCGCTCAATCGTGTGCTCAAGCGCCCGGTCTGTGAGATCAGCGCCGGCATTGCCCGAGAGTGTCTCGACCGCGACTTCGGCCGCGTGCTCAGAAATGACTTCAGACAGCGAGCTCGAAACGGTTGCGCGTCCGGCAATCGCTGACTGTTTGGCGGCGGTGACGGACAGAACCAGCTCAATCAGGTCTTCATCAGAAAAGACGGGTGAGTTCTCCAAAACCGGGATCGCCACTGATTCCACATCTTGCGCCAATTGAACCGCGACACTGTGAGGAAGCCGCGGCGAGTTGCGCAGTGTGACCGACAGCGTTCGACGGACAAGCTCGGCGGTGTCTTTGGCGAGAATTTGAATAATCTCTTCGGCGAATTGGCGCTCATCATCGCTCAAAACGTCAATCGCAATGCGGCGACAGAGCCGGTGAGCGACGGTCGCGCGCTCTTCAGACGTTTCGCCCTTCATCAAGCGAATGATATCGCCTTCGCTCAATTCCGGACGCATGCTTTGTACAGTCATATCGCGGCGTAATCCCTGTCACCGATTCAGATTTATGAATAAATGCAGAAAGTGGGTTAACGCCTGGTTTACCAACACTTCTCGGAGAAGAAGAAGTTGACGGAGGAAATACTTTGCTGGACGGAATAAAAGTCGTTGAACACGCCACTTATATGGCCGCCCCGGGCGCTGGCAGCATCTTGAGCGATTGGGGTGCCGAAGTGATCAAGATTGAGCCCCCCCAAGGTGACCCTCTCCGCAAATTCTTCAGCACCATCGGTACCGACTTCCAGGACAATCCCGTCTTCGACTTCGACAATCGCGGCAAGAAATCCATTTCACTCGATACGAGCACGCCAGAAGGCCAAAAGATTGTCCGCGAATTGGCAAGCGACGCAGATGTCTTTCTCACAAATGTGAGACCGGGCGGACTGGAACGCGCAGGCTTGGATTTTGCCAGTCTTTTTAAGCTCAATCCAAAACTCGTATATTGTTCGCTAACGGGATATGGGCTCGAAGGCTCGGACGCGAACAGGCCAGGCTTTGACGTTGCCGCGTTTTGGTCGCGTTCTGGGGTTGCAAACCTGACCATTCCCAAAGGACAAGAGCCGTTCGCGAACCGTACCGCGTTTGGGGATCACACAACAAGCATGGCCGCAGCGGCGGGAATTTGTGCCGCCTTGTTGAAAGCCCATCGCACAGGACAAGGCCAATTGGTTGAGGCGTCTCTCCTTCGTGCAGCCTTGTTTGCTATGGGCTCCGACTTTGCCATTCAGCTCTTGCTTGGAAAAATCGGATCGACGAAGTCTCGTCATGAACAGATCCAACCATTGATCAACTTCTATAAAACCAAAGATGACCACTGGATTTGCATCGTCGCGCGCCAAGGCAATGTCGATTGGCCGCGGCTCTGCCGGGTAATGGACCGCGCCGAACTGATCGAAGACGAGCGTTACATTACGGGCAAAGCACGGCGCGCGAATGCCTCAGGTCTTGTGACGCTGATGGACGAAGCCTTTGCGAAATACACCAAAGCCGAGCTTGCGGAACGTTTGGACGCCGAAGCTATTGCATGGGCCCCCGTCCAAACCCTCGGTGAGGCAGCGATCGATCCACAGGTCAAAGCCTCAGGTGCGATCGCGCAAGTGCCGAGCGCCAATGGCGATGGCTCGACCTTCTCGTCCCCGGCCTCCCCGATCCGTTTTCCGGGCGAAGATACGGGTCCGCGCGGGCCGTCTCCGCGGCTTGGCGAGCATTCGCGCGATGTCCTCGCCTCAATTGGTTATGACGCGGATAAGATCGAAGCGCTCTTCAAAACCGGTGTGGTCCGTTAGTTAGAATTGCTCGGCCGCATCATGCATACCGCCGGTGCGCGGGTCGGTCTTGGCGGCCAAAGACGGCACGCCCGCCCAGGCATATTGCCAGACACCCTGATAGACGAGCATCATGAAATAGATCAGCGCGATCGGACCCCATACAGCCGGACTGGAAAAGGCCGCGATCACATCATTTGGGTCAACTTCGCCATTGCTGACATTTACGTTGCCCATGACCGATCCCATCACTGCGAAGGCACCTATGAAATAGAGGATCAAGATCCCGACATAGAGGATCAATCCGAGAATAACGAATGCGCCCAGCATCGGCCAGAACCGGCCTTTGGTTGCCCCCCACGCACCGAAAAAGGTGACGCTGCGGTCGCGGATGGTCATCGCTCCAGCGGGCGACAGTTTCACCGCAACAAAGGCCCAGGCGAACATGAGCGCTAAGACGAGCGCGACAACGATCAAGATGATCGGCCCTGGATCGTTTTGCACCGATGAGGCAAGCGGCACCATCGCAATGGCCACCGCAATCACAAAGGCGATATAGGCCACGATAAAGGCGACCAGCCACATCAGGCCAACGGCCAGCATGCGCCACTCGTCGCCGCCCCAGCCAATGCTAAACCCCTCTTCGCGGACATAACGGCGCAAGACGGCACTCTCCATCATCGCCCAAAAGACCGCATAGGCGAGCATGATCGCCAAATAGCCAAGACCGATCCGTCCCAGATTGTTGGCCAACACGTCTTCGATCTCTCGCGCCACGCGGGCTTCTGAGGCCCCCTGCGCGATCATCGCGAAGGCTTGAATATAACCATCGATCAGCGGTTGCAGCGCGAAGAAAGAAAGTGCCCCGATGAGGGCAACCCCGATCGCATAGGTGAGGAGATATTTTGGGATGAATCCCGATGGCCCCTCAGCGCGCGCAAAGTGGAATGCTGCATTATCAAAGCTAAATGGTCTTGCCATAACTCCCTCCCTGTAGATGGTCAGGAGTAGCGAGCGCTTAGGCTTCGTCAATATCGAGCGGTGGTGCCACCCGCGCATAGACGCTGGCCGCGAGCCCGTGTCCGATCCAGGCCGTCGGCACGAGAATAAGCATGACCAACATGGTGAGACCTGCTGAGGTTGCTGCAGAAAGCGGCTCAGTCCCAACCCATCCGCTAACGACCAAGTTTGCGACAAACGCCCCAAGCGTAAGCGGTATAACAATTAATAGTCCGACCGCAGGCGCCAGAACGCGAAACTGGCCCTTGGTCCAGTACCAGGTGCGCAACACATGCACCGCCCCACGCGTCGCGCTCGCCGCAGCAAATGTCATAATCCGCGCGGTGAACCAGTACACGCCAATCAAAGTTGCGATAAAAAGCGCAAAGAGCGGCCAAAACGTTCCACCTTCGCGCATCTGAGCGGCCATATCTGTGATGTTTTCACTGCTCTCGCCTGACACGACGCCAAGGCTCGACCCGATCAGCGAGAAGAACAGAATGATGATGCTAGCGCCGATCGATGCGATGACGATCATCAAAAGCCAAGCAAGGGTGAGTTTCCAAGCCGCGCTGATGAGCCCTGTCTCGTGCTCGAGCACAGCGTGATACATGGAGGCCGAAAACAGGCTATGCGCATAAAGCGTTGCGAACGCGATGGCGCTGAACGCGGCGAACCCGGCGCCGCCCTCAGGCAAAGCGCCCGCAGACCAGACCAAAGCACCGAGCGCCAGGATGAAGACCGCAGCATAAGGCAAAGACGGCACCACCAACCGGCGTGTCCGGTCGAAGCTGTCTTTTATGAGGTTTGTGAATGCGATGGGATCGGCCATGAGGGCCTTAAGTAAACACCAAATAGAGCATGGCAAGCGACAGAATGACCATAGCTGTCCAAGTCATCAGCATGCCGAGCTGACGCAGAATGAGCGGTCCACCGCCCATGCCAATCGCGTGCAGAATTCGACCAAGCGTGAAGCCAATCCCGAGCGCATGGATGCCCCAAATCGGGGCCTGAAGGAAAGCGATCGCAAGCAATCCGACCATCATGGCCGGCGTATACTCAGATGCGTTGCCGTGAACGCGTATGGCTTTGGCGAGATCTTCTGATCCGCCATCACCCATTGAGATTTTTCCGCGGAAACGCCGTGCGACCACGCGGAAGGCGAGCCAAACGAGCATCAAAATATTGATCGCAATGTAAACAGACGCGACTTGTAATGCGCTCATTCGGCCCTCCCAGATTTAGAACTTAGTCGTCGCGACGCGCATCCGGCAGACGGTCATTAATGTCGTCACGGATGTCCAGAATGGTCACAATCAATCCGGCCACAACGCTCGCTATGATCCAGCTGCCGACAGATAGGGCGACAAAGGCCAGAACCTGGGCCATCGTGCCTTCAATGCCGATCAGATCGGTAATCATCGCGCCCTGCTGAGGGACAGCGTTATAGTAAGCCAGGAGCAGGCCAATGATGATGGTTGCGAGATAAGCAACGTAAACCATCAAACGGAAGCTATTGATAATGAAGAATTTCATGGCGTCCTCTTTCACTCAAAGACAACCCGGACGACTGAGTTCTTTCAGGCCCGGGCTGTTAAAAAATTGGTCTGGCGCGAAGCCTTACATTTCCATGCCACATTCAGTGGCCGCGCTCATCATGACCGTCATGAATTGCGTCAATTCATCTGGGCTCAACTCACCCATTTTAGACATCATGTAAGCGTCCTCGTCTTCGGCTTTGGTCGCTTCGACCAGAACGTTGACGAGCTTTGGATCCAGTTTGTCGACGGCCATATCTGCCATGCAGGAGCAGGTCTGCTCGTCGGTGCTTCCGTCATCCACACAAGATTTTAGAAGAGCGGCTTTTGCGCCGCCGCCACCGCCGCCGCATGCGGCCAATCCCAGGGCAAATACGGATGCAAAGATGATCTTTTTCATTGGCGAACCCCTTTCCTCGATGTTTCGCACGCAAGGAAGGTTCCACGAATCCCACACCAAGGCCAGAGGAAAAAGCGTTTATTCGCGCCGTAAAAGCCAATCGAGCCGCAAGCGCCCCTGGCCAGAATTGAGGAAGTCTGATTTCAGCTTCTCGCGGTCATATTCAGTCTTCAGCCAATCCTCAAAGCCAACACCTGTTGCAGCTTCAGCCTCAACATAGGCCTCGAAGAAGGCATCCAGCAGCCCGGTTTTGCCCTCTTTCATGTGCAGGTATTTCTTGGACAATTGCCGCGCCGCAACGCTGACCGGCTCACCCATGCGGAAAATCATATAGAGCGTGCTCATAAGACCCGCGCGATCTGCCCCGGATTTGCAATGCATCAGGGCTGGATAAGCGATTTGCTCGAACAACTGCTTGGCCTCGAACACCCGCTCGACCGTCGGTGTATCGCGGGAATAGACGCGAAAATCCACCAGCTCAATGCCCGCCGCCTCACAGGCCTCCTTTTCCAGGAGATAATAGCCCTTGGTGCTGTCCCCGCGCAGATTGAGAATGGTCTTAATCCCCCGCACCCGCGCGTGTTCGGCAATCTGACGGGGATTGGGCTGGTTAGAACGCCACATCTCATCGCTGATTTGGTGCAGATTCTGGAACGACTCCCGCAGGAAGCCATGATCGCTCAGCGTCATTTCACGTTCTGCTCGCGCGCGACCTGGCACCGTGGACAGATCGGCGGCGATATGGGGGCGACGTTTACGGCCTGGTATCTTCATAATCTCGCGTTACCCGAGCGCTGCGTCCGCGGCAAGCAGGCGGTTTCAGCGCGATTCCAGCTTAGAAACTCTCCAGTAACCCGTTTGTCCTAAACGTGCAGAAAATAATAATATGAATGAGAGATTTGCATCATGGGCTTTAAGTCTACCCTTCGCTATGGGCTTTTGGGCGTCGCACTCGCCGCAATCGCTGCTCCAGCCGCCTCGTTCGGGATCGGCCTTCAACCCACCACTGTTGAGATGTCGGTCCAGCCTGGCGACCGCCAGCGCCAAGTGATCAATCTCGGCAATGTCCACCAGGAAGATACGATTTCATTGACCCTCGGCCTCGCCGATTGGAGCTTGGATGAGCAAGGCCAGATCCAGCTCAACCCTCCGGGTGAGAGCGCAACATCTGCGGCCGACTGGGTTCGTTTTAGCCCGGCTTTTGTTACCCTGAAGCCGGGCGAAACCGAGCAAGTCATTGTCGACATGGCCGCCCCAATGCGGGTCAATCGCGAAGGCGACTTCCGGTTTGCGCTGATCGCCTCCACCCTGCTCCCGGAAGAGCGCTCTGGCCAATCCGGCGTGTGGAAAAAGTATCAGATTGCGAGCCTATTCTACCTCACCATGGGCGAAGCGGAGAGCCGCCCAGAAGTCAAACAAGCCGCCCTCTCAACGTCTCCAGAAGGCCAGCAATTCGTGGTCTTTGATCTCGAAAATACCGGCAACGCCCATGCGCGCCTCCGCGGCGAGGTCGAGATTAAAGGCGATGGCGCGACGATTACCGAACCGATCAGCAATCTGGTCGTCTTGGACGAAGCTAAACGCGAGTATCGCTTGCCTTTGACCGAGGCGGTTCCGGCCAATCCTGAAGTGACTGTGACGCTAGAGAACATCTTCGCCCCGCAGAGCACCACAGGGTCGGTGACGCTGGCGCCATTTAAGTCAGACCTCACCTTCGAAGAGACATCGCTTCCGGTCGACGCTGATGAGACGTCTATCGAATAGGTTCCGCACTTTGGGGGCTTTCCTCTCGGCGCTCACCCTAGCGCCGAGTGCAGCCGCCTCATGGCTGGATTCTGATTTTTACTGCCGCACCTATGGCTGCGTGATTGTCCATGACGGGTTCTCATTCGACGTCTACGACAATTACGTTTTTTCGACCGGTGGCACAGTGCCGGTTGGCGGCCGGATGATCCCCTGGACGGGCAATCCGTTTCAAGGCGCAGGCGGCGTGAACCCAGTTATTACGGGCTCGCGCACCGAGGGCTTTCACAGTGTGCCTTTGGAAGACCAAGGCGTCACGCTCGGCATCGACACCAATGGCGACGGTGTCCCCGACCGCCTTCCGATTGATACAGATAATAGCGGGTTCTTGGATGCCGGCGATACGCTGGACCCTTTCGCCATGACGCTTAGCACCGACCTGGTCGCGGCGGATACCTCAGCCCAGCGCAGCTTCTATCTCTCTTCCCGGACGGACTTTTTCGTCACAGCCGAGGCGCAATTGGTCGGGCCTGGCGGCGGGCTAAACTCAACCGAGCAGCTGCGCAATATCGGCTTTTCCTACGGCGTCACTCGCAATGGCACGGATGATGGCATGGCATTTGGCGCCAATGCCCGAAACGGCAATTATATCCGCACGATTGGCCTGGTGAATGATCTCGGTGACATGCTCGGGACACCGACCCGGATCATGGAGTTTCAACAGTCAATCCGGGTCCGCAACGCGGTCGACCTCCCCTCACAATCAGTGCGGTTCGACTATGTCTATGGGTTTGAGAATTACGACCTCTCAATGGGCGATGGGCATTTGCAATATCAAATCGAGTTCGACTTCTACAACCGGTAGCCAAGCCCGGTGAGCAATTGCGCCGTCTCATGCACGGGCAAGCCCATGACGCCGGTATAGCTGCCAGAAATCTGTTTGATATGCGCGCCAAACAGGCCCTGGATGGCATAGCCACCCGCCTTCCCGATGCCCTCGCCGCTGGCAATGTAAGCGTCCACTTCCGCTCGAGAGAGGCGTTTCACGATGACCCGTGTATCACTCAAGCGATGCGCCATCGCACCGTCTGGTCCTATCAAACAGACCGAGGTCATGACATGATGCGCGCGGCCTGAGATGAGCGCCAAACAGTCCCGCACTTCTTGATCGGTCTCGGCCTTTGGCAGAATGCGCCGTCCAAGCGCCACCACGGTATCACCGGCCAACGTGTATTGCCCCACCTGGTGCACCGCCTGTGCCTTCTCTATACCCAGCCGTTCCGCATAGGCGCGCGGGCGTTCCCCTGTCTGCGGGGTCTCATCAATATCAGCCGGTTGGACGGCATCTGGTGTGACGCCAATCTGATCCAGCAGCTGTCGTCGCCGCGGACTTGCACTCGCCAGGACAAGCTGTGTCATAGAATTTTGAAGGTGGCGTTCGCCATCGCGACGGGCTTTCCAGCACCGCGAATAAGCGCGCGGGCAAAGCCAATTGAGCCCCCGACTTTTACAGGCTCGGGATCAATCTCCAGCCATTCGCCCAATTTGGCGCTGCCGAGATAATCGACGCCCAGCGATACCGTGACCAGGCCTTTGCCTGCATCACGCCCGTCATTTGTCAGAGCAATGACGCAGGACAAGCCCATCGCATTGTCCGCCAAAGCCGCAATCAAGCCGCCATGCACCAAGCCGCGCGAATTACAATGCGGCGTGCCCAGGATAAGGCCAATCTGGATGCGATCGTCTAATTTTCGAGAATAGAGCGGTTCCCAGGGATCGGTCAGTTCAGAGCGACGAAAGTGCCGCTCAAATCCGTCTGGAACCTGCGCTTCACTCAAAGCGGCAAGCCTATTTGAAGCGGTAAGTGATCCGACCTTTTGTCAGATCGTAAGGGGTCATCTCAACCAGCACTTTGTCACCGGTCAGAATTCGAATGCGGTTTTTGCGCATTTTTCCGGCTGTATAGCCAATGATCTCATGATCATTTTCAAGCTTCACGCGGAACGTCGCGTTCGGCAGAAGTTCAACAATGGTGCCGTTGAACTCGATGATTTCTTCTTTTGACATCCTGTCTCCATAAAAAACGACGCGCGATGCCGCGCCGCAACAGATATGGGGTGCTTCGTAGCTTCCGTCACCCCTATGGGCAAGGCAAACTGTGAGTCCGCCGCTGCGGCAGCGTTTACTTTCCATCTATTCTTCTGAGAGATATCTACGGGAACGAATGAATATGGTTATAGAATAGACTTGATGACCTCCCACGACCTGCCTTTTACCCAAGACGACTTACGCAAAGCCATTCCGGACCGCTGTTTTCGGCCCAATACTTGGCGATCCATGGCTTATTTGGTGTTCGATTTAGCCGTGATTGCCGCGCTTTATGGCGTGCTCACGCAAACCAGCGCTTGGTATATTGAGTGGCCAATCATCTTTCTAATCGGCACCATGCTGTGGTCGCTCTTTGTAATTGGACATGATGCAGGGCACGGTTCGTTCTCAAAGAACCGCACGATCAACACGCTGGTCGGCATATTGGTCCATGGGGCGATCCTGGTGCCCTATCGCGGCTGGCAGCGCAGCCACGCCATGCACCATATGAAAACCGGGCATTTCAAAGATGAGGAAGTGTTCCGCGCCTGCCGCCGCGAAGAAGATTCGCTATATCGCAAAATCATCTTCCGGTTCGGGATCTTCGTCCTCATAGGCTGGCCGATGTACAAGCTCGGCATTCGCAATATCACGACCTATAAGCCGATCACGGGCAGCCACTATCTTCCGCAGAGCGATCTTTACACCAAGTCGGTGCGGGTCTCTTGGTATCTGGGCCTGCTCTCCGTCGCCGTCTTCTTGAGCCTCTATCTCAGTCTCGGCTTCATCTATGGCTGGGGCTTCTTCGCCAAGTACGTGCTCGCGCCCTATTTGATCTATGGCTGCTGGCTGACCTTCGTCACCTATATGCAGCATGTCTCCCCAGAAGTGCCGGTCTATGATGAAGGCGATTGGACCCGCCTCAAAGGTGCCCTCGCTTCAGTCGATCGCAATTACGGCCCGTTCAATTGGCTGACCCACAATATCGGCAATCTGCACGTCATTCACCACATCTACTCGACCATCCCGCATTATCGTCTGCAGGAGGCCACCGATGCAGTGAAACCCATCCTCGGCGAGCATTATATCAAGTCTGACCGCTTCGTTCTGGCCGATTTCTTATCGAGCCAGCTGCGCTGTCACTTTGTCGTGCCGGATGATGGATTTGAACGCTATGAAAGCGCCTATGCCTGGCTCAAGCCGAGGCGGACTTAATCGATCGCGTTTTTTGGGGGATGGTACAGCCTCTTGGTTTCGAACCAAGGACCTCCGGCTCCACAAACCGGCGCTCTAACCAACTGAGCTAAGGCTGCACTAAGGCCCACATACGCCGGAGCGCGCGCGCATTCAAGATTGAAAAACGTCCAAGGACTGCAATCGCTGCTATTCGGCAGCGGCTGGAACAATCCCGGCAACATCAGTCACGGACTCATGCGCCCGGCGACAAATCAAAGCGCCATCTTCAAGCTTGCCATGACGCATCAAGAAAATGTCGCGCGCATAGTTTTGCGTGATCAGCCATGGCGCTTCTTTGCCCTGCTGTGGGAAGCGTTCCATCGCGCGCTGTACATAGCCGGACGAGAAGTCCAAGAAGTCTGACGCTGGCTCTACGCCGTCCGCGACTGGACGCGCCTCGACATAGTTCTCTTTGTCGAGATGGTTGATGACCTTGCACATATATTCGCTGGTCAGGTCCGCCCGCAGCGTCCAACTCGCATTGGTATAACCAAATACGGACGTCATGTTCGGCACGCCGGAGACCATCGCGCCGCGATAGTTCAGCAATTCATGCGGATTGAGCTTGCGGCCATCGACAGTCAGCTCGGTGCCGCCAATGAATTGGAGGTCGAGGCCGGTGGCGGTGATGATCAGATCAGCTTCTAGCTCATCGCCGGATTTCAGCTTGATGCCGGTCTCTGTGAAGCGCTCAATATGGTCAGTCACGACGGACGCTTTGTTGTCGTTCAAAGCCTTAAACAGATCACTGTCCGGGATCAGGCAGAGCCGTTGATCCCAGGGATTATAGGTCGGGGTAAAATGCTTCTCGACCATGTCGTCGCCGATTTCTTCGCGCGTCAGATGTAAGAGCTTGTCTTTGACCTTTTCCGGTCGGCGGCGGGTCTGATTGTAGACCAGGAGCTGCATCAGCACATTGCGCCAACGGGTCAGCCCATAGGCCATCATGCTGGGCATAAATTTGCGCATGCCATTGGCGACTTTATCGACGGATGGACGCGACACGACATATGTCGGTGAGCGCTGCAGCATGGTGACATGCTCGGCTTTATCGGTCATCGCGGGCACAACCGTCATCGCCGTTGCGCCAGAGCCAATCACCACGACTTTCTTGCCAGAATAGTCATAGTCTTCTGGCCAGTGCTGCGGGTGGATCACGTCGCCTTTGAAATCATCGCGGCCTTCAAACTCCGGCGTGTAACCTTTGTCATAGCGATAATAGCCAGCGCACATATGCAGCCAGTTGCAGGTAAATTTCTGCGTCTTGCCATCCGCTTCAGCGGTTACCGTCCACTTGGCAGTGTCGCTGTCCCAGCTCGCATCCAGGACTTTGTGTCCATAGCGGATGTTGGGATTAATCCCATACTCTTCGGCGGTCTCGTGAATGTACTCGCGAATGGCTGGACCATCGGCGATCGCTTTCTCAGCCTTCCACGGTTTGAAGTTGAACCCGAGCGTGTGCATGTCGCTATCGCTGCGAATGCCGGGATATCGGAACAGGTCCCACGTGCCCCCCATCGCCTCGCGCATTTCGAGGATTTGATAGGATTTGCCGGGGCATTTTTTCAGCAAATGTACCGCTGCACCGATGCCAGAGAGCCCAGCACCGACAATGAGAACGTCATAATGGGTCTTAATCATGACGCCAGCGTCATCTTTTTAGCGCGATTTGTCCAGACCTCTCCTAGCGGCACCTAGGGGTCTTACTTAGTCCAACACGCGCACGCCAACGCTGGTCGATTGGCCCGCCCCATCAACAGCAGAGACCCGGTAGAAGCCGGCACTTTGTGGACGCCAACTGGGCAGGCCGCCATCATCGAGCGCAACCGGTTCGCCATCGACATACCAGCGTAGCGCCGTCTCGCCGCGCCCCGCAAACACGAAGGGTCGGGCGGATTGTCCATCGACTTGCCCGGCCCAAAGCTCCGCATTGCGCGGCGGGAAGAGGATCTCCGGTGGCTTCGCATCTCCGTCAAAGGCGGCAAGCGCCCCAATCGCTTCAGGCTGAGCCTCGCTCATCAAGCGCGACTTGGAAGAGCCCGTTTCGCCGAGATGGTGCGCGGCCCGGTCCGCGACTTCGAACAGTAAAGGCAGCGCTGCTTTGCGCCCGGTTTCGCCCGGACGCGGCGCGCCGTCGGCGCGTCCGACCCAAATTACGATTGCATAGTCGCCCGAGACCCCCGCCGCCCACGCGTCGCGGTAGCCATAGGATGTGCCGGTTTTAAACGCGACTTGGGGGGCGTTGGCAGTGAGCCGTCCGGGCATCCGTCCTTCTGGTGCAGGCGTGTCGCGCAAAATCTTGACCACCTTTTCAGCGCTATCCGCGCTCATCAGACGGTAGCCTTTGCGTTTCTTCCCGACCTGATCGCTGTCCCAGACCAAAGGTTTCGTCACGCCGCCATCGCCAAGCGCGGCATAGAGGACGGCAAGCTCTTGCGCGGTCAGCCCTGCCCCACCCAAAGCGAGCGCTAGGCCAGGCTCTTTCTGCGCGGCGCCAGAGATCCGGGGATACGCCCCTGCAAGGGTCAGCGCGGCGGCAAATCGTTGTGGCCCGATCCGATCGAGCGTCAGGACAGCCGGGACATTCAAGGAATGCTGAAGCGCTTCAGAGACCCGCACGTCGCCGCGAAACAGGCGGTCAAAATTCTCAGGCTGGTAGGCAGCAAACCGCTTTGGCAGATCAGCGATCCGCGTCGACGGCGCAGCGGTGCCATCATCAAAGGCGAGCGCATAGATGAACGGCTTTAAGGTCGAGCCGGGTGAGCGCGCCTGCGCGGTCAAATCCAGCCAGCCGCCAGGCCGTTTGCGATCCGCAGATCCAATCGCGGCCCGCACCGAACGCGTCGGGATGTCGACCACGAGAATTGAAACTTGCGTCTCAGGCTCAAGTGCTTCGGCGGTGCGTTTGGCGATTTGTTCGAGCTCGGCCTGCAAGCTCGCATCGATCGTAGAGCGCACATCGCGCGAGCGATCGCCCGCAGCATTGCCTGTCGCATGCCAGGCCCGTGCTGGAAATGTGTAGCGCCGCCCCGGAATGTAGGCCGCGCGCGCTTCTTCAGCCCGCGCCTCAGGCAGATAACCCAGCCGTTCAAGCTTCGCGACGATTGAGTCCCGTCCTTTGCGCGCCCCCTCTGGGCGCAGATCCGGCCGGCGCACTTCTGGAGATTGCGGCAGCGCGATCAGGAGCGCGATTTGATCATCTGACAACCGGTCCGGCTCACGTCCAAAATAGCGCCAGCTCGCTGCGCGGATGCCTTCCAGGTTCCCACCATAAGGGGCGAGGGTCAGATAAAGCTCCAAGATCTCGCGCTTGCTGAGCCGCCATTCTAATTGATGCGCGCGCCACATCTCGGCGAGCTTTGCGCCCACTGTGCGATTGGGACGCGGCTCCAACAATCGCGCAGTTTGCATGGTGATGGTTGAGCCGCCAGAGACCACGCGCCCAGCCTGCGCAGAGCTCGTCACGGCGCGGACCATGCCGACCCAATCAACCCCGCCATGCGACCAGAAGCGTTTGTCTTCCACCTCTAAGAGCGCTTCAACAAAGACCGGGTCGATCTCATCGAGATCCGCGGCGAAGCGCCATGTACCGTTCGTAAGCGGGATCGCGCGCAATGGCCGATCATCTCGGTCAGAGACCATGATCGACACCACCTGCCCGCGTTCAATCGGCGGTGGGAAAAGCTTGTCCAAGACAAAGATGGCGGTCAGCGATACCGCAATCAGGATCGCTGACCGTTTGAGCCACATCATCGCGTGCTGTCAGTCCCTGTGACCCGCGGCGCGATCGTGATCTCGGTCGCGGCTGAGCGTGCGAACACATCCGGCCGATACATGTCTTCGGCAACCACGCCCGGCATTGTAAATGATCCAGGCGTCACGGCTCGGACGACATAGGCCAGCGTGCGCGTCTCATCGACGACATCAATCGCCGCGACAAAGCGGTCATCACGCGCTTCAGCCGTTTCGGCCCGGTCGATCTCGCCAACCCAAGCAAAGGCGCCATCTGGACCGAACTCTCGATTGCCATCAGCTGGGCGCAGAACGGTTTCAATCTCAAAGCCCGCTGGAAGCAAATCCGCTAAGATCACAGGATTGTTCCGCCGCTCTCTTGGCGACAGGGTCAGTGCCACGACCAATTGATCGCCTTGGGTTAGATCATTCAAATTGACCCGTCCGCCTTGCAGGGTGCGAACGCGCTTGCTGACAGAGAGTTTCTGACTGGCTGGTGCAGGTGCCCGCTCTGGGGAGCCTGTGACCATGACGGTTCGGAAGACCGGCGACGAGCCTCGGCGCAAGCGGAAGCTCACACCGCGATCGACTTGCTCTTCGGTCACGAAATAGCGGCGATCATTGTCACTGTTGCGACCGAGGCCATCGACATCGAGCCGCAAGCCATCTTCCTGCGCCATCGCGCCCACCGCGAGCAGCATGAAGGCTTTCTCTTGCGTGGTCAGGCTATCCGGCTCGGGTGTATCATCGCCAAGCTGTTCAGAGAGTCGCGCGACATGGTCATTGTATCCGGTCTCAGCGGCGAGCGCTAAGACGCCCGAGAGATCCCGAAGCGGGGTCTGATAATAATCCCCGCTATTGTCATAACCGAGCGCTTCTTCGGCGGCATTGAACGCGCTAAAGGCGCGCGAGCGATCGCCCATATAGGAGAGCGCTGCGGCCAAGTGCGCCTTAGCCAATGGCGAGCGCATGTCGCCAAGCTCACGATCATGCAGATACCGCAAGCGCGAGACATCAGCTTTGCCAGCACGCGCCAAGACATAGAGCGCATATGGCGCCGCGCGCTGCATCAATTTGCGTTCGGTATCGTCATGATAGCGGCTCTCATAGACATCAGTCTGATAGCCATACACCCGCCAAGCGTCGCCTTGAGAAATCGCGCGCAAGGACTGGTAGGCGCGATCCAGTGCCGCTTGTGGCACTTCATAGCCCTGCTCTTTGGCGCGGTAGAGGAAATCCGCGGTATACGCACCAAGCCACGGTGAAGCGTAGCCATCGCCTGCCCGCCACAGCCCGAACGCACCATTATCGCTTTGACGATTTAGTACGCGAGAGATGGCCGCTTGCACGCGGTCGCGCGCCACAGGGCGATTGTCCTGCGCCCCCTCTTCGATCAGCTGTTCGGCATAGATGAGCGGCATGGCGCGGCTAATCGTTTGCTCGGTACAGCCATAGGGATAACGCGCCAGCGAATTGTAGAGCGCATTCGGATCGAGCGGCAGACCAGAGAAACTCACCGTCATTTGCGTCGTGCCTGGCACAAAGCCGTCAAACAGGCCGGTCTCAGGCGCGAAGGATTGCCCCTCCTCCATCAGCACACGGCTAATATTGGTGACCGGCAAGAAAGCCGAACGGGTTTGAATTTGATAGGATCGCGAGACGCTATAATTGTCTGGGCCGGAGACGCTGAGCTGCATGTCTGAAATGCCAGACCCGTCCGCACTGAAGCGCACGCCTTGATCAGAACGACTGCCGCTTGGGATGGTTTTGAGAAGATCCGCGGAGGCCACTGAAAGCGGCTCCGTTGCCGTTAGATTGGCACTGAACTCGCCATCCGGCAGCTCGACATTATCAATGCTGACCGTTGCCACAGCTTCATCGCCTGGGGCCATGAAGCGCGGAAGGATTAAATCAGCCGGCGCTTCGCGGCGCACCGTCATCGCCTGATCGGCGGCACCCAGCCCAGTCGTGGACCAGGCCACAGCCATCAGGCGCAGCTCGCCATTAAATTCCGGGATTTCAAATTCGATCTCCGCTTCACCGCCGCGACCGACTTCAACAATGCCGCTGAACAGCGCCACGGTTTGGGTCGGGACCACAGACAGCCCTTCCCCGCCCAATTGGTCGCCGCCAGTCCGAACCTCTGCCGGGAGGCCAAGGTTTGGATCGAGCAAACGGCCATAATCATCATAAAGTGCGACGCCCATGGCTTTCTTGCCGAAATACCAATCGGTGGGGTCGGGGCTCGAAAACTTGGTCAGACGCAGAATGCCTTCGTCCACTGCGGCGAGCGTCACAAAGGCTTTCTCTCGTGGTCCTCCGTCAACGGCGACCGTGATCGTTTGATCGCGTCCAGGGCGGATCAGCTCTGGTGCCTCAATCTCTACATTAAAGGTCCGGTTCTCCATATTGACGGGGACATAGCCAACACCGACGGCGCGGCGCGGTTTAGACTGCACCACAGGATCACGCGGGGTGTAGACATTGACCATGACATAGGCACCCTCGCCCCACTCTTCGGTCACAGGCAGCGTGATGGAGGTTCCAGATGCCTGCACTTGGCGGGTTTCGATGGACAGGATGCGATCGGTTGCGACGACGATTTGCGCTTCGCCATCATAAGGCGGCACAATGGTCAGCGCGGCGGGTCGACCGGCCACAATTTGCTGCTCATCAACCGCGACTTCGACCCGGTCCGGCGCTTCAACCCCATCATCGGACACGTCGCCGCCCCAACCGACCCGGAAGGCTCGGCTAGCAATGCTGCCGTCATCGGCTTCAATGATGAGCTCGTGTTGGCCCCAGTCGAGACCAGACACGCTGAGCATGCCGGCACCATTTTGCGTACGTAGGCCGCCCTCATTGACGGTCCGAACCGTGCGCGAACGCCGCCATTTCCAACGTCCATCTTCGCGATACCAGTCATAATGATAGTTGATCTCGAGGATCTTCCAGCGCAGGTCCTCGACCACGCCTTCGCCGCTCGCATTCACGGCCGCGATCTCGAAGCTGCCCTCTTCCTCATATGGGATACGGCCGTCAAAATTCGGCTTGATCCCGAGATAGAGATCTTTGGTGCGATACGGAATGCGGACACTCTCGGTGACCGCTCGCCCACCCGGCTCCAGTACGCTGACGACAGCGTTTAAGCGCAGCGGCACGTCGGCATTTCGACCCCGGTTGCCTGGTGCCAGGCGAACAGTTGCCTGACCCGCTCCATCGGTCGTTCGGTCTTCCAGATCGATGATCTGCTCGCGGAAGCTCCCTTCATGTGGCCCCCAGCTAAAGCCCTCATAGCCAAAAGGTTGCGGGTCGACTTCGACACGCGCTTGAGACGTGACGGTCAAAGCGGCCCCTGGCGCGCCATAGAGGAACCGCGCAGAGATATCGACATCTCGCGCATCATCGCCTGGCAAGAAAGGCGCGTCTTCTGCTTCAAGCTCGACGGCGATGCGTTGCGGAACAAAATCCTCAACCGAATAAGAGACCGCGCCGACTTGGCCGATGCCATCAATCTCAAGCGCGGTGCGCCAAAGACCGCGCGCCGCAGCGTCGGGAAGCTCGATATCGCGCTGCAAAGACCCGGCTTCGCCGACGGCAAACCGAACCCGGAACGACTCCATGCCGTTCGGACGATAGGTGATCAGCGTGCCATTGCGCTCTGTAACGGAACGACCGGCCCGGTCGCGCATCATCGCCGTCACATGGACGGTCTCTCCCGGCCGATAGATGCCGCGTTCGGTATAGAGATAAGCATCAACATCGCCAGGCGTGACCCGGCCGCCCGTATTCAGTTCCGAAAGATCTACCGGCGCGCGGGTGAGGTCCAGAATGGCTGTGTCACCTTTGAGCCCAGACGCCAGCACCAATTTCGGCGCAAGCGACCCAGTCCCGGCCAGCAATTCGGCGTTGAACGACACCCGGCCATCAACGCCAGTGGTGGCATCATCAAGCACTTCATTATTGCGCGCGATCAATTGCACCGGCGTATTGGGCATGACCCGCCCATCCTGAAGCGAGCGCAAAGTCACATCGAGGCCCGACTCGCTTTCATAGGCGGTCAGCGCGAGATCGGTCAGCATGACCCACCTTTGGGCTGAGGCCGGTGGTCCTTCATACCGGTCGAGCTCTACAGCATCGGAGACCTCAATAAAGTAAGCGCCCGGCTCCAATGTCTCGATCACGTCGGGCAGCGGGAACACGGTCACAACAGGCGCGTTCTTGAGGTTCTGCACGTC